>JANOLM010000071.1:0-16221 GCA_031419815.1 Bacteroidia bacterium | reverse complement strand
ATTATGATGAAAAACTTTTAAAGTCAACAGAAAAATTTTCCAAGAATCAAAACTCACCTGTACTTGCTGATATCATTTCAAATCTACATTCGCTCAAACATGCTATCACACATGCCGATGTATTTCTTGGCCAGGCGGGCGAATCTATAAAAAAGTCGCTTCAACCAGAACTACTCATAACGTTCGGTAAATCTATTATCTCTAAACAAGTAAAAAAATTCCTACGTCAATACCAGCCAAAAGAGCATTGGCACATTCAACCGGGAGGTTATGTTGCAGATACATTTCAAAAACTAACACAAACTATTCCTGTTGATCCTGAGTTTTTCTTTAACGAATTAAGTTCAGCAAAGAACACGTCAGATTTCGAAAGTCAAAAGCGAGAAAATTATTTCAGACTGTGGGAAGCAGAAGAGCATCGCATTGAGCGGCCTATGAAAACTTTCTTCTCAACTCCAATCCTGGGTGAGTTGCATCTTGTCAGCGAAATTATTCGATCTCTGCCCTCCCGTTGCAACCTGCACTTGGCCAATAGTATGTCTGTGCGATATGCCAATATCATTGGCCTGGAGGCAAGCAAAAAAGGGATTCATGTTTTCTCTAACCGTGGCACCAGCGGCATTGATGGGTGCACTAGCACCGCAGTTGGCCATACCTTAAGTAGCGAAGTACCAAACTTTTTGATTACAGGCGATGTGGCATTCTTCTATGATCGTAATGCTTTTTGGCATAACTATTCCTTACCCAACCTACGCATTGTGATTCTAAACAATCATGGAGGAATTATTTTTAATATGATTGACGGCCCCGAAAATATACCAGAGGCGGGAGAATATTTTGTTACCCATCAAAAACTCACCGCTAAAAATCTATGTGCCGAGTTTGATTTCGATTTTCTGAAACTCGACCATTCTAAAAAATTGAAAAATACCATTCAAGATTTTTTTGAATTTAGTGGCCGGACGAAAATCCTCGAAATTGAGTCTACTCAAAACTTGAACAAAAAATTATTTGACGATTTAAAAAACGCAATCAAAAAAGAATATGAAGCTTAAATACGATTGGAAACCCGTAAAAGAATATAAGGAAATACTGTTTCATAAATACGATGGTATCGCACGCATCAGCATCAACCGGCCAAAAGTGCATAATGCTTTTACTCCCTTAACGGTAAATGAGATGATTGACGCCATGAACATTTGTCGCGAAGATTCAGAAGTAGGCGTAATTATCTTAACGGGCGAAGGAGGTAAAGCCTTTTGCAGTGGTGGCGATCAAAGCGTTCGTGGTCATGGAGGGTATATAGGTTCGGATACTGTTCCCAGGTTGAATGTATTAGATCTTCAAAAATTGATCCGGTCTATTTCAAAGCCAGTTATTGCGGCTGTGGCCGGATGGGCAATTGGAGGCGGTCATGTGTTACACGTAATATGTGATTTAACTATTGCTGCCGATAATGCACGCTTCGGACAAACCGGTCCGATGGTAGGGAGCTTTGACGGAGGCTTTGGTGCCTCATATCTGGCTAGAATTGTAGGGCAAAAAAAAGCAAGAGAGATTTGGTATTTATGTGATCAATACGATGCACAGGAAGCACTTGACATGGGGTTGGTTAATAAAGTTGTGCCTTTGGCAAAGCTGGAAGAAACCTATGTGCAATGGGCCAAAAAGATTCTAAAGAAAAGCCCCCTTGCCATACGCATGTTGAAGTGCTCTTTCAATGCTGAGTTAGACGGCCAGGCAGGTATACAAGAACTGGCAGGTAACGCTACCTTGCTTTATTACTTGAGTGACGAAGCAAAAGAAGGCAAAAATGCGTTCCTTGAAAAAAGAGAGCCAGATTTTTCAAAGTTCCCAAAATTTCCTTGATTCAAAGAGTTTGAAATTTAAAATTCGGGCCGAAACATTTTAAATCTTCAACCAACAATATTGAGCTAAGGGGACTTCTAAAAATTCAATTTCCGCTTATCATTTCCCTTCGCCTGCCACGCGCTTCGCATGGGGGGAAACAGGAATGAGGTGATTAAAGAGATCAATTGAATTTTTAGAACCCACCCTAAGTGCAATTGTTGGGCTAAAGCCGGATCGGATAGGAGGATTTAACCTTGGCATCAATGCCGAGGGTTATAAAATAGTAGTGCAAGGGTTTTAGCCTTTTAATCTTATTATTCAATTAAAGGCAACTGAAAAAAAATGAGTTCGAACCAATTTTGGCTGAACCTGAATGGAGTTACCTATACTTCAGATCAATTAAAAGCCGGATCATTTAAAAGTAATATCAATTCCTTCGAACAAAGCACATTAAATTTTTGCTGTGAGTGGTTAACCAACAAACAAGAGTTTAAATTACATACCTCAGGCTCAACTGGCACTCCAAAGAATATCATCATTACCAGAAAGCAAATGGAGGCAAGTGCAGGGCTCACCATAAAAGCACTAAATTTAAAACCTAACTATACTGCCCTGATTTGTCTGGACACCAAATACATTGCCGGGCAAATGATGTTAGTTCGCAGCTTCGTTCTAGGAATGAATATCATTGCGGTTGATCCAACTTCAAATCCTTTTGAGAAAATCCATTCAACACAATCTCTTGATTTTGCAGCATTGGTTCCTTATCAGGTTCAAACAATCCTCAACTCCCCATCCAGATCAAGGCTTGACGCTTTGAAGTGCGTTATCATTGGCGGGGCACCGCTAGACGTGATCACCAAAAAAGAATTGCTATCAATTGGATGCGAGTGCTACGCTACTTACGGGATGACCGAAACAATTTCACACATAGCCCTTCAGCGATTGAATGGAGAAAATGTGCAAGACCATTTTGAAGTGTTAGATGAAATTGAAATCGGTCAGGATGAAAGAGGATGCCTCGTCATCCGAGCGGGATATCTGGGCAATAAAATAATAACAAATGATCTGATAGAAATAATCAACACAAATAAATTTCGCTGGCTCGGTCGTTGGGATAACATCATCAACTCAGGTGGCGTGAAAATTATGCCTGAAAAAATTGAAGTGGCCGTGCAAGAAATCTTCGATTCATTAGAATTAACGAATCGGTTTTTTGTTGCTGGCCTACCGGACGAAAAACTAAATCAGAAAGTATCATTAATTATAGAGGGAACCCCCTTCGCAAACGATCTCCTGTCAAGGCTGGAAAAAGGACTTAGAGAAAAGATGGATCGGTACGAGAAACCCCGGGAAATAAAATTCATCACCACATTCAAACAAACCGAGACTGGCAAAGTAATGAGAGCTGAAACGCTACATCTAATCCCCGCCAGATCTCACACGTAAGACCTGGCGAGTTTCGACTAACCGCTAAGTTAATTTCTTGGGGAGTTCTTAAAATTCAATTGTTTCTTTTTATTACCTCATTCCAGTTTCCCCCCACGCGAAGCACGTGGCAGGTGAGGGAAAATGATAAACGGAAATTGAATTTTTAGAACTCCTCTCTTATTACTTCTTGGTTTTTAAATGCACAATCTCTTTTTGAAGATCAAGCACCATACTGGCAAGTTGTTCAACCGAAATTTCATTTTTGCTGTCCACATCAGGAAACTGCACACTAATATAAGCCTTTGCTGCCCAGGCCTCCACTACATCTTCGGCATCAATCTGATAAGGAGCATAGTGCCTGTTGTCAGAAACCAGGAAGAGTTTTCCGGTATCCGCGATGTAATTGAATGCTCTTTTGTACACGATACCTTCGCGCTTTGTTACCAGCACATACGTCTTACCATTTTTTAAATCGCGCAAGTCATCCATGTATTCTCCAATCACGATGGTGCCCGGCATCAGGGGCAACATAGAATCTCCACTAATTTCAAAAGCCCTATATGTTCCCTGACCCAAAATCGGAAGTTTGAACTTGGGTAGTTCTTTCACATATTCTGTATCGGCATAGCCATTGAGATAACCTGCTGCTGCCTTTAAAGGAACCAATTCAATGTTATCCTTTTTAAACTCATCTACTGTTATCACCAGAACATCCTTTCCTCGGAGATATTTTTCGGTTTTCGCAGGAATAGAGTCACCTTGTGTTATATCCTTTCCGATAAATGTATCTACCGAAATTCCAGCTAGCTCGGCCATCATTTGCAAAAGGTCGAGCCGGGGCTCAGCCCTGCCTTCTTCATAGGCACCCACGAGAGACCGCTTAATCCCCAATTTTTGAGCAAACTGATCTTGGGTCAGGTTTAACTGTTTGCGTACAAACCGTACATTCTCATTTAACTTGTGCATGAGGAGGAGAATTAATTATGACCGTTTAAAAACTAAAATCTTTCCCGAATTCATTTCTCGATTTTTCAAAGAAAACAGATTCCGTTGATAGTAGCGATCCGAAAACTGCATCGCACCAATATGCCTGCTTATTTTTTCCACTACTTCACGAAGTGAGGTCTTGGGCTCTGCTAAAAGGTATCCATAGCACTCCTGCGAAAATCCCTGAGTAGTGAAATTGACTTGAAAGCGACCCGAATCCAGCCTCTTGCTTTTGAGTCTCAGCCTGTAATCTAAATCTTCCATTGGCTAAATATTTTAGCTAATAAAAGAGCTTAATTTAGCAAAAGCAAATATTTTAGCTAAATAATTTAGTTATGGTGGGTTCTAAAAATTCAATTGATTCCTTTAATCACCTTCATTCCTGTTTCCCCAGAAGGGAAATGATAAGCGGAAATTGAATTTTTAGAAGTCCCCTTATTATAGCTGAACCCAACTCGAAACTTTAAACTCGAAACTCAATCATTCAGTTATTTGCCATTCCTGGCGGGGATCATGGACAAGTAATCCTTTATCTACTTTAAGCGGAGCTTCAAAATTATCGTCATACAACGTGCCAGTGCCCAGCCCTTGTGGCTTATCAAGGGAGTAGTTAGAGGCAAATTGAGCTATCGCATTTAACCCCACATTTGACTCCAGGGCGGAGGTTAGCCACCAACCAATATTCCTTGACTGGGCAATTTCAATCCATTCAGCGCAAGCATGAAGGCCTCCATGCAAGGTTGGCTTGAGTATAATGTAAGGTGGTTTACACCGATCCAGTAATTGTTCCTTTAAGACTCTGGTGGAAACCCCAATGAGTTCTTCATCTAGCGCAACAGGTATGGGTGATGTCCGGCACAACTCAGGAAGAAAATCGGATTGGAGCTTTAACGGTTGCTCTATAGAATGAATATCAAACCTGGAAAGTTCTTTGAGTTTATACAGAACATTATCCTCTTTAAAAGCTCCATTGGCATCTAACCGAACAACTATATTTAAACGGAAATATTTTCTTCGAATGTATTGGAGTATGTCGCACTCTTTTTCAAAATCAATACCCCCCACTTTGAGCTTGATACAGCGAAACCCATCCTGAATTTTAATCTCCACTTGCTGTAGCATGAAATCCAGACCACCCATCCAGATCAGGCCATTAATAGGAATAGGTTGACCTTTAATAAACTCATTTCTAAAAATTATCCGGTTGCCGCCATTGGATAAATCCAGGAGGGCTGTTTCCAAAGAAAAAATAGCGGAGAGATCACTTTCTAAAAAATCAAAGTTTTGCTTTATAAAAATAGCGATGCTTGCCAGATCGCTCTTGAGAGAAGATTGAAGTTGCCCATCATTTATTTTATCCACCACTCTTTTCATTACCTCCTCGGTATCAGCTTCCATGCTTAACCCTGGCAACGGGCCGCACTCGCCTATTCCAAAAACGTCAGGATCATTTTCATTCCAGATTTTAATGAACCACGAATGCCTTTCCTTTAATGTGCCGCGCGAGGTGCGGGCATCAAAACGAAAATGGAAGGTCTTTTTAAAAAAACTTGCTCGAAGCGACATGATTTACTCCAGGTTCAAAACTAAATTCAAAGTACTAAAAATTATTCATTAAGATTAAAGTCCAAGTTAATGGTAATCTAATCTTGAATCTTGAACTTTGAAACTAGAAACTAGAAATTAGAAATTAGAAACTTTAAACATGTCAATCAACATCAAAGATTATACATACGAATTACCGGCAGACCGAATTGCCTTATACCCACTTCTGAACCGCGACCAGTCAAAATTATTAGTCTATAAAGCTGGGGAAATCAGTGATCATAAATTCTCTTCATTACCAGATCAACTCCCGCACAACTCGCTCCTCTTTTTTAATGATACCCGAGTAATTCCGGCAAGGTTGTTCTTTCAAAAAGAAACTGGAGCCCAGATCGAATTATTTTTATTGAATCCTATCAAGCCATCTCCATTGCATCAACTTGCCATGCAGGCTACAACCAGTGCTTCTTGGAAATGCACCATTGGAAATTTAAAACGATGGCCTGCAGAAACTGTACTAACAAAAAAAATTAACAACATCGAATTACAGGCACGTCTGGAAAATCGTGAGGAATCCATTGTTACCTTTACCTGGACCCCAAAAAATATTTCGTTCGCTGAGGTTATCACTGCCATCGGAGTTACTCCATTACCTCCCTATATTAAGCGAGAAGTGGATCCATCGGATCATGAACGCTATCAAACAGTTTACTCTCACTACGATGGCTCGGTGGCAGCGCCTACTGCGGGACTTCACTTTACCGAAAAAGTACTAGAGGATTTGAAGCAAAAGAGAATTGAGATAGACTTTCTAACCTTGCATGTGAGTGCCGGAACATTTCAACCTGTAAAAGTGGATAATGCTGTTGATCATGAGATGCATTCTGAGCAAATTATTATCACCAAAAAAAATATTGATAATCTACTTCTTCAAAGACCAGTTATTGGTGTTGGAACAACCTCCATGAGAACACTGGAAAGTTTGTATTGGTATGGGGTAAAATTGATCAATAATTCAACATCAGATTTTATTATTAACCAGTTCGATCCTTATGAATTACCAATCCATTATTCTAAAAAAGAGGCTTTTCAGGCGGTAGCAAAGAAAATGAATTCTGAAAATAGTGAGAATATCAATGGCACGACTTCTATTTATATTTTGCCTGGCTACAGGTTCAAAGTTTGTAATGCGTTAGTTACTAACTTCCATCAGCCAAGCTCAACACTAATGCTGTTGGTGGCTGCCTTCATTGGAGAAGATTGGAAAAAAGTTTATCAGCATGCGCTGGAAAATGATTATAGGTTTTTGAGTTATGGGGACAGTTCTTTACTGATTCCGAGTATTCCGAGTTTTAAGTTTTGAGTTTAAAGTTTCAGTTACGCTAACTTTAAACTAGAAACCCGAAACTTTTTAGAAACTCGAAACTTTTTTTTACTTCAACTCCACGATCCTCACCTCCACCCTTCTACCCTCTTCTTTGGTAGCCGTTTGATCTTTTGAAGCACCGTAGCCTTTGGCGACAATCCTCCTTCTCACCACACCTTTTTGATTCAAATAATCCAGAACGATAATGGCTCGCTTATTAGATAATTCACGATTGAGATCTTCCGATCCCTCAGCTGACGCGAATCCCGAAATTTCAACACCCAGTTCCGCATACTTTTGAAGGTTTGCTAACATAATATCCAGCTCGGCTGAGTATTGAGATTTTAAATCACTTTTACCTGCCTCAAAAAATATCTTCATCGATTTTGCAAGCAAAGCTTTATCATATACAGTTGCCTTTTTGACTTGATCTTTTTGTTTTTTTGCTTCCTCTGCTACAATCATAGTAGGTAACGAGAAAATTGTTTTTCCTTCCACCTGCTTTTGCTCAAATTTACTTTCGTCACTTTCATCATAGTAATAAGTGCGGGTAGCAACTTCAATATTTTTATTTGTCTTCTCATCAAAATTTATCCCTTCAATAGGATCGGTATGTTCAATTAACCCTACTAAATAATCGATTCCTTCCTTATCACTGGAGGCCATCAAGTCCAACATCATATCATACATATCAACATCTCCGCTCTGTACCAGTTTGGCCTCATGGGTTTTTCTCAAATCTGTTTTCTCATCCTGGTTAGTATCGTAGAAAGCATTTTTTACTTCTACCTCCTGACCCACAATCACATCAAATTGTTTGATGGTTTTAAGATTAATCTGCTGAAATAATTCGTAGAAATAATTCTGATTGGGAACATTCACATTAAGAGTATAGGGTAAAAATCCTTCCGACTCAATAATAATATCATAATTTTTAGAAGGTGGAAGAATGATGAGGTAGTTTCCCGTTACTGGATCAGGATCGTAAACAAATTCAAGATCCTTCTTAGTGTCTTTATCTACTACATACATCTTGGTAGGCATGGATTTCCCCGTCTCCCCGTTCAAGATTTTTCCTTTTAACAACGTAAGAGGTATGTTGGCAGAGTTAGGCGGCATCTCCAGGTAGTAGATATCCTGGGCTCCTTGTCCCCCTTTGCGATCAGAGGAAAAGTAGGCACGCGTGCCATCGGCAATCATTGTAAAGTAATTGTCATTAGCCGTTGTGTTTACAGGATAACCCATGTTCTCTGGGTTTAACCACTTATTATTAATCAACTTTGTTTGGAAAATATCACGTCCACCAATGGTATTGTGTCCGTCTGAGGTAAAGAATAAAGTCTTTTGATCCGGATGAATAAAAGGCGCATCTTCATTGTCTTTGGTATTGATCTCCGGCCCAAGATTTACTGGAGCAGTCCAAACCCCGGCAGATTTCATTTCAATCTTCCAAATATCCAAACCACCCATTCCACCTTGTCGGTTACTGGCAAAGTAAATTACTTTTCCATCTGGTGTAATGCTAGCGGTTGACTCAAGGTATTTGGAATTTATAGTATTGGCCAGTATGCTCGGCTTTGACCAGCCCTCGCCCGATTTGATAATTTGAAACAAGCTCCCTGGGTCATCAATGCCTCCAATGAAGATTATCATCTTTTGCCCGTCAGCTGATATGCCAGCGGTTCCCACATTGTAATCAGAGGCAACGGTCACAATTTTAGGTTCTGTCCAGGAGCCAGATTGATTATAGGAGATATAGATTTCTTCAATAAACTTATCGCCCGATCGTGTCTTACCTGTATTCGGCCGCAAGGCTGTAAAGGCCATTACGCTTTCATCGGCAGAAACCACTGGATTGTACTCGGTGTATTTCGAATTTACCAACCCTGAGAAAGGATGTACTTTAAAATCACGAGGTACAGACATTAGCGCCATTGCATTGTGACACACTTGAATAAGGCGATCTGCCTCAGTTTGAGCTTTCTTATCTGCTTTGGTTAAGGATTTATACTTGGAAAGGGATTCGGCTGCCTTTTCCACCTGCTCATTTTTCAAATACAAATCAGCTAACTCAAAATTTAATGAAACCGGGGCGGTCTTGCCATCTTTTAAAGCCTCCTCAAATAGAGGTATAGCCTTCACCTGTTCATTTAAGTCTTGTGATTTCTGGTAACAAATGCCTGCCTGATAAAAGGCAGATGGATCTTTAACCCCGCTCTTTATCGCCTCCAGATAAAGTGGGAGTGCTTGCTCATAATTCTTGATGCCAAAATAACGCTGGGCATCTGCAAGCGATTTATTGCCTTGGGCTTGGGTAGAGAGAGAACCACATAAAACGATTAAAATCAATACTATTCGTAGCATAACCTTAAGGAATTTAAAACCATTGCAATAGTATTGATTTTGGTTTTACATATTACTCAAATTCTAAGCTTTAATCTTACTTTAGGTCAGTTTACTTAGTTAATGACGTTCAATTGGATAGTTATAAACGGTAAACGAATGATTTAATAGGAATTTTGGGAAAAACTTATGAAGTTTATGATGAAAGTCATAAAACTTCAAGACTTTCGTCATCCCACGGTATGAAGCAGCGCATTCTTAAACTCCTTGACGTTGAGCCTCAAGAATCACGTCCTGTGTTTCTACTACTGGCCATTAGTTTTATGCTGGGAATGTTCTTGGCAACGGTAACTGTTGCTTCACAATCACTTTTCCTGACCCACTTTAATGAAAGTTTTGATTTGCCCCGGGCTCTTGTAATCTCAGGGATACTGGGTTTAATAACCACTGCTATTTACAATTTCCTTCAAGGGAGGATCCCATTTAGCCTGCTGGCAATAGGAAGTTTGTCTGTAGTCTTGATTCTCACAGCCTTCATTGAATTTGGCGAGTACTTTGTTAGCGACATTAATAACCTCTACTATTACGGTTTTACCCTAATTCTTCCTTTTACCTTCGTAAGCCAACTGGTATTCTGGGGTTCTTTTGAAAGGATGTTTAACCTTCGCCAATCAAAGAGGATCATTGGTAGTGTTGACCTTGGAACTATGGTGGCGCAAATTCTTGCGTTTTTTACTATACCGGTTTTACTTCAATTCGGTGTGCCCATTACAACGCTCTTTACCATCGGTCTTTTCAGTATAGCAGGGTATCTTCTACTGTTCTTTATTCTGGCAAATCAATACCTGGGAAAAGGAGTTGCGGTCACCTCCGAAGATTACCATCAAAAGATAACAGCAGTGGGTTTCTTTAAAAACCGGTATATCGTTTGGATGTCCCTGTTTATCATAGTGTCGTTGGTCGCGTTACGATTCGTTGACTATTCCTTTTTTAACGCTACCACCAACCAATTTGACGCTGAACGACTTCCCTACTTTTTATCCTTATTTGAAGCCACCATTGTGATTTTTGGTTTCTTGTTCACAACGTTTTTCACCGATAAGATTTTACAAGATTATGGCATTAGAGTATCTCTTTTAATAACACCTGTCCTTCTCATCTTATTTACCGGGGGAGCCTTTGCCCTTGGTATTTTCTTTGGGTTTGATCAAACAGCCGGAAGTAACGTTATGTTTTTCTTTATCATGGTGGCTATGAGCAAGCTGTTTATCAACTCCTTGCGAGATGCCGTGGATAGTCCTGTGTTTAAATTTTACTATGTTCCTATTGATAAAACCATAAAGCTGGATGCCCAAACTAAGCTCGAAGGATTTGTAACCGCGCTAGGAAGTACTATTGCCGGGGGCTTGATCGTGCTGATTAACCAATTCCATATTTTCAACCTCCTCTCCATCACCATGTTTACAATCCCTGTGCTTGTTCTCTGGTACTTGGTTACGAACAAGATGTATAGTGGATACCGAAGCACGCTTCAAAATTCATTGATCAAAAACAAAACCTCGGTAGACAAGGATCACGTGAGAGAGTATACGATGGACAGTGTTTTGGAGAAACAGCTGAGAAGCACTGCCGAAGAAAAAGTGATCTATGGCCTTCGGCTAATGGAGAAACTTGAACCGGCTCTATTTGAAGGGGCCATAATAAATCTTGCAGAAAGTAAGCTAAAAAAGGTAAAGCAATTCGCCCTGGATAAAATCCAACAGCTTGGCTTGAATCCGGAGTCTGAAATTCAAGGACTGGCAAAGCGTGCCGCTGGTGAACTTGAAGACAGTGACTTACTTTCCATTTCACCTGAAAAACTAATGAAGCTAAGCAAGTCGGTTAAACAAACAGACCGATTATTGGCCGCCAAACTTTTGCGCAAACTGATCAGCCCTAAAACAATTTTTATTCTATTGGAAATGCTCAGGGATGCTGACCCTAAAGTAAGGGGTGAAGCTCTTCTTACAGCAAGAAAAGTAAAGCGCCCAGAAACCTGGACCGTCTTAATTGAATTACTATCATCACCCACCTATTCCTCACAGGCGGCTGCAGCCTTGAAAGAAGCGGGAGAGCCTGCCCTTCAATATCTGGAAACCTCCTTTCATAAATCCGGTCAAAGCGATCTAACCATGCTTAAAATAGTATTGATCATCGGACATATTGGAGGAAAAGAGGGAATGGAACTCTTGTGGAAAAAAGCAGATTATCCTGACAAACGCATTGTAAAGCAGATCCTTTATTCTCTTCGCTACATTGACTATCACGCTCGTGGAAGGGAAGTGTTGGCCGTAAAAGATTTACTGGATGTTGAGATGAGTAAAACACTCTGGAACCTTGCCGCCCTTGATGAATTGCCTGAAGAGTCACATTTTGAATTTCTAAAAGATGCATTGAAAGAGGAAATACGCGATAACTACGATCATATAACCCTTTTGCTGTCTTTGCTATATGATACAGAATCAGTTCAATTGGTGAAGGAAAATATTGAGACTGGAACTCCGGATTCAATAGCGTATGCACTTGAACTTTTAGATTTGTTTGTTGATAAGGATTTAAAACCCAAGCTGATCCCTCTCTTAGACGAATCAAAAGTGGCTGACAAAATGGAAAAACTTCAGACTTATTTTCCACGCGAAAGTTACAACCCAGTTCAGGTAATAAATTACATCCTTAATCGCGACTTCAATTACAATAACCGCTGGACGAAATTATGTGCAGTTCATGCTTCGGCATATATTCCCGATTTCCGGGTGAGTCGTGGGCTCATCAGTCAAATGTTCAATCAGGACAAGCTTCTGCAGGAAACTGCTGCCTGGGTTATTTATAATAAAGACAGAACTATCTATCCGATTATTACAGAAAGATTGCCAGTAAAAGATAAAAAATTTCTGGACTCAGCTATTGAAAATAATCAGTTATTGGACGGATTGGATGACGGCTTCTTTTTAGGAATTGAAATAGTTCTATTTATTAAGCAATTGCCTGTCTTTAATGGGATTTCGGGAAATTTAATAAGCGATCTGGCAGATAAAATTAGTCCGGTAACGCTTAATGCAAGAGATAAAATCATTCTGAATGACTTCGATGAAAACCAGCCTATCTTAATTGTTGCCCATGGAACAGCGAAGCTAAAAAACGGAACCGAAGAAATTGGAATACTTAAAAAGGGCGATGTTTTCGGTGATCTGTTTCAAGAAGGAGCCTCTCAAAAAATTACTGAAGTTGAAGCAACAGAACGAACTGTAATATTCAAAATTAATCTCGTTGATTTTTATTTTGTTCTTGCCAACCATCATGACTTGGTGCAAGGATTAATAAAGAATGTGACGGGAAATAAGTTAATGGTTAATGGTTAATGGTTAATGGTCAATAGTTAATAGTTAATGGTTAATGGTTAATGGTTATCCGTTAATAGTTAATAGTGCTTGATAACGATTAACAATTAACTGATAACTATTAACTGATAACAATTAACTGATAACTATTAACTGATAACAATTAACTGATAACAATTAACTGATAACTGATAACCGATAACTGATAACGATTAACACTTAAGACATGGCTTTTGAAATTGACGTACTTATTACTTTCGCAGACAAGGACAATGAAACCGCGAAGAAAAGTGAGGCAGGTTGGGCATCGCAATTCAAAAAATTTTTGGAGTTGATGCTCTATCAGGTTCTTGGCGAGAAACCAAATATCCTGTTGAAAGGGGAATATGATTCTGTAACCGCTGCAACATTGGACAACGCTGCGGTTCTTGTGGCCATTCTTTCAAAAGATTTTGTGCAGTCCGGCCGATGCTTAGACACAATAGAAGGATTCTATAAGGCAACCTCCACTTCAAAAGTAAGCCGCGTTTTTAAAGTCTTAAAATCACCTCTTTCTATTCAAGAACATCCTCCACGGTTACGTGATCTTCTGGGATATGATATGTTTCAGCTAGATACGGAAACGGGTGTCATGAAAGAATACTCCGACTTCTTTAGCCAGGAAGCCGAAAAGCAGTATTGGATGAAGCTGGTTGACCTTGCCTATGATATACATGAATCTCTTCTTCTGCTTCGCCAGGGCGAGACAAAAGCTGAAGTAAAGAATATCTTCAAAAGAAAAACTATATACCTGGCAGAAACAGGACATGACATTGCTGTTCAGCGGAACATCATAAAGCGGGAGCTGGTGCGTCACGGATATATTGTGCTACCCAAACAAACATTGCCACAGCGTTTGAATGAATTGGAAAATATGGTGAAGAAAGATTTGGAAGACTGCAGCCTTTCTATCCACTTGATTGGGAGTGCCTATGGCGAAATCCCGGAAGGATCGGATCGCTCCACCATTGACATTCAAAACCAACTATCAGCAGAACAAAGCTTAGTAAAAAAACAAAAAAAGGAGGAGTTCAGCAGGTTGATTTGGATCGCGCCAAACCTCAAGAATGCAAGCGATAAACAAAAGTCATTTATTGAAAGTATCAAGCGCGATGTGGAAGCCCAGGAAGGAGCTGAGATTCTTCAGAACCCATTAGAGGATTTTAAGAACATCATGCGCGAAGAATTGCTGGAATCGCTGGAAAGAAAAGACCCTGACGATTTCAAAGGAAAATCCATATACGTAGTGCATGATCGAATGGATGACCTGGAGGTTAAACCCTTCAAAGATGAAATTGAAAAATCAGGATTTAAAATCTTAACACCCGCATTTGAAGGTGAACTTTTGGACGTGAGGAAAAATCACATTGATAACCTAAAAAATCTGGATGCAGCCATCATTTTTAAGGGTAAAGTAAATGATCAATGGGTAAGAATGAAGGTACTGGATTTATTGAAAGCACCAGGGTTTGGAAGGAAAAAACCCATCCTTGGAAAAGCCATTATATCATCTACTACAAGCAATACTGATTTAGAAACTTTAAAAAATCAGAACATGACCGTTATTTCAGGCGATCAAAGCAAGAGAATGGAATCCCTAAAGGTGTTTTTACAAGAATTTAATTCATAAATATTATGAGTAAGTCAACTGAAGAAATGAAAGGTGCGGCCACAGTTGGTGTGGCTAACCCATTCCCCGGACTTCGGCCCTTCAAGATTGAGGAAAGTCACCTCTTTTTTGGACGAGAAGGACAGAGTGACGAAGTGCTGCTAAAACTTTCCAAGAGCCGGTTTGTAGGAGTCATCGGCCCTTCAGGAAGCGGTAAGTCTTCCTTCATTTATTGTGGCGTGCTGCCCATTTTGTATGGAGGCTTTCTAACCGATACAAGTCCAAACTGGGAAGTTGTAGTTACCCGCCCAGGTGCAGGCCCTATCGATAACCTTGCCGAATCACTACTCAAGACCTCACAAGAATATAACAATGCAGATCCTGATGATCGTAAGATCAAGCGCACCATTGTTTCAACCTTATTAAGAAGTAGTTCACTCGGTTTGGTCGAAGCCATTCAGCAATCCAGAAGATCGGAAGATGTTAATTATCTAATCCTGGTGGATCAGTTTGAGGAATTATTCCGATTCAAAGATGGCAACGATCCTAACTCTGTAAATGAGACACTTGCTTTCATCAACCTGCTGATGGAAGCGATCAACTATGCCGACAATCCAATCTATGTGGCCATCACCATGCGATCGGATTTTATTGGTGATTGTGCCACGTTTCCTGAATTAACACGCAAGATCAACGACAGTCACTACCTGATTCCGCAGATGACGCGCGAACAAAAGCGCAGAGCTATCGAAGGACCTGTTGCTGTTGGTGGTGCGCACATTTCTTCCCGCCTCGTGCAGCAGTTGTTAAATGACTTAGGCGATAACCCAGATCAACTCCCAATTCTTCAGCACGCATTGATGCGCACGTGGAGCTATTGGGCGAACTATAAAGATTACGATGATGAGAATGTAGACCTAAAGCATTACGAAGCCATTGGCACCATGTCAGAAGCTCTTTCGCAGCACGCGAACGAAGCCTACGATGAATTGGATGAAGACCAGAAGCGTATTTGCGAAATTATTTTCAAAGCCATTACTGAAAAACGCGGTGAGAACTTTGGCATACGAAGGCCAACCCGCTTAAATGAAATTGCTTCCATTGCCGATGTATCGGAAGCAGATGTAATTGAAGTGTTGGAAAAATTCCGGGAGCCGGGAAGGTCGCTCCTCACCCCTGCATATGGCACAACGTTAGGATCGAAATCCATGATCGACATCTCGCATGAAAGCTTGATGCGGATTTGGGTGCGGTTGAAAAACTGGGTAGATGATGAGGCCGATGCTGTGCAAATGTATTTGCGACTGGCTGAAGCTGCCTCTATGTATCAAGTGGGCAAGGCAGGTTTATGGAGGCCACCAGATTTACAGCTTGCGCTAAACTGGCAGGTGAAGCACAAACCCACATTGGTGTGGGGTCAGCGCTACCAGCCCGCCTTTGAGCGAACAATGATCTTCCTCGAATACTCCAAAAAAGAATTCGAGACCGAGCAACGAATAAAAGAACTAGAGCAGAAAAGAAAACTGCAACGCGCTAGAACCACAGCCTTGGTGTTAGGTGGATTCTTGGTCTTGGCATTGGTTGCAGTTGTGTATGCGTTTGTACAACAAACAGAAGCAAACCGGCAACGAGAATTTGCTAATAAAAGTGCGATCGAAGCAACCGAAAATGCG
>JANOLM010000070.1:0-2460 GCA_031419815.1 Bacteroidia bacterium | reverse complement strand
ACCCAAAGCATCTTAGAGTACACAAAAGTATTTTCAGAGATTGGGTGTGAATGGCAGTGGGTTAATGTAACCATGTCTGCCATTGAGGAAGAAATCCGTAAGATAAAAGATCATGCTACCCCTAAAACTAAAATAGTAGTCAATCTGTGTGATGGCGATGAATTGAATGCCGTACCTGGTCTTTCTGTTATTGCCGAGTTAGAAAAGCATGATCTTGTGTATACGGGTTCTGATGATTATTTCTACCAGATCACAACGTCAAAGATTCCCATGAAAGAGGCGTTTGACAAACATAGTGTGCCTACTCCGGCTTGGAGAGTATTGCAGGCAGACGAGGTAAACGCTCAAGCAATCTTTAAACAAATCGGTAAGGTACTGATTGTAAAGCCTGCTATTTCTGCCGGAAGTATGGGCCTTAGTGTTAAGAATGTAGTCAGCAATGAATCAGAATTTTTGTCCATTGTAAAGGAAATGCACAGTGGCTACCGGGGCTGGAAGTTAGATGCAGGGGGAATATTTGTAGAAGAGTACATTAATGGAAGGGAGTTTACCACATTAGTGGTAGGCTCCTCAACACATCCGGAGGCCATTCATTTTTATCCTCCGGTAGAAAGAGTTTTTCATTCATCCTTGCCTGAGAAGGAACAGTTTTTATCATTTGATAGACTGTGGGAGACCTATGATAAAGAAAGTCCAATGCCAAACAGTGGCGTTTTATATAATTATTGCGAGCCCGAAGCTGAGTTGGTGCCTATGTTAAAGCAAATTAGCTTACAAGCATATCAATCGGTAGGAGGTATGGGCTATGGACGTTTGGACATACGTATGGATAAGCAAACCAGTATGTTTTATGTGTTAGAAATCAATGCTCAATGTGGTTTAAGCGAAGATGAAGACTATACTTCTATCGGAGCGATTTTGCGGTTTGCAAAAAAATCGTTTACTTATTTAATAATTGAGATTATCGAAGATGGATTGACGCGTTATGGGGCAAAGCATAACGTTTAAATTATAGATGAAAGTTTGTGTATTACAACCCGATTATTCAACAACCGATGTGGACTATAAAAATTATGATCCGCAAAGAGAACTAACCAGTTTACTTCCTGATGATGTTGTTGATCATGTCTTCTTAAACAAATTAACCACCTACCGTCAGCTCAAAGACCTAAGCAAGAAAGGGTATGACATCTTTGTCAACCTGTGCGAAGGATACTTGGAGTGGGAGGTACCTTCCATCGATGTGATCCATACGCTGGATCTACTCAATTTACCCTATACAGGGCCGAATGCCGTCCTGTACGATCCACCAAAGCCATTAATGAAGTACGTGGCCTATTGTGCCGGAGTTAAGACACCTGCTTCGGTGGACGTAACCTCTATCGACCAAATAGAAGAGGTACTTGAAACGCTTACCTTCCCTATGTTTATCAAACCTGCCAAAGCTGGCGACAGTTTAGGTGTGGATGAACATTCATTGGTAAACAGCGAGCAAGAATTGCGGATTAAGATCACTTCCATCCTTGCGGAATACGAAGAGATTTTAGTAGAAGAGTATATCGAAGGTCGTGAATTTACAGTGTTGGTAGCAGCCAATAAAGATGGAAAGACTTGCACCGTGTATAAACCCGTAGAATATATTTTCCCGAAAGGGAGACAATTTAAAACCTACGCCCTCAAGACATCTGAATTACATCCTGAAAGTAATGTGCCGTGTGCAAACATTAAACTAGACAGGATATTACGCTCGGCCACACAACAGATTTTCATCGCCTTTGGCGGTGTAGGCTACGCGCGTATGGACTTCCGGATGGATGAGAACAATGTTATTTACTTTTTAGAGACAAATTTCACATGCTCTGCCTTCTATAAAGATAGTTATCAAGGTTCGGCCGATCATATTCTAAACTATGACCCTGCCGGTAAAAGTGGATTTTTAAAGCACATCATCGAAGAGGGGATAACACGGCACAAAGCCAAGCAACGGAAATACAGCTTGAAGGGAAGTGCTTTATCCGGCTATGGAATTTTTGCCAGCCATCGCATCCGTAAAAATGAAATCCTTTTTGCCGGGGAAGCTTTGTCGCAACGCATCGTATCCAAGCGTTTTGTGGATGCGAACTGGGACGAAAAGCAAAAGACTGACTTCAAACATTATGCATACCCCATCAGCAAGGAAGTTTATATTTTATGGGATGAAAACCCGGTGAACTGGGCTCCGCAAAACCATAGTTGCAGTGCCAACACAAAGTACGATGGCTTGAACGTAATTGCCCTACGCGAAATACAGGAAGGCGAAGAGCTTACACTGGACTATGCTCTATTTATAGATGAGAGCATGGAGCCATTCAACTGTCAGTGTGGAAGCGAGAACTGTCGCCAGCTTGTATTTGGTCAGAAAGAAAACTCTGTTTCCAGAATGCTGGTGCAACGAGGCAGAAAAGTGGCTTCGAGGTAGAG
>JANOLM010000069.1:0-2059 GCA_031419815.1 Bacteroidia bacterium | reverse complement strand
GTTTCGGGATTGGTTTTTAATTAAGAGCACAAATCTACAAATCGTAAATCATAAATCGTAAATCGTAATTTTCCATACCTTCGCCCCCGCATTCGTTTTAGGCATGAAGAAAACAAAGATTTTGCTCATTGGAGCTGGCGGTCAACTTGGCTCTGAACTTACTCAGGGGCTGTGGAGTATTTACGGAAAGGACAATGTGATTGCCTCGGACATTAAAGACGCTCAAGGAATTTTGAAAGAAGGCCGCTACGAAAAATTTGATGTCATGCAACGCGACAAACTTTTCGAGCTTCTCAAAAAAAATGAAATCACCCAAATCTATCATTTAGCCGCATTACTTTCAGCCACGGGCGAAAAAGATCCACGTTGGGCATGGAAGCTGAATATGGAGAGCCTGCTCTTTGTGCTAGAGGCCGCACACGAATTAAAGTTAGATAAGGTGTATTGGCCAAGCTCTATTGCAGCTTTTGGGCCAACAACGCCAAAACAAAACACACCCCAGGATACGATTATGGATCCTTCCACAGTGTATGGCATCACAAAATTAGCCGGTGAACTCTGGTGCGAATACTATTTCAGAAGATACGGGGTGGACGTGCGTAGTCTGCGCTATCCCGGTTTGATTGGATACAAGACACCTCCCGGTGGTGGCACTACCGATTCTGCCGTTGATATTTATTTCAAAGCTCTAAAAGAAAAGAAGTACGAATGCTTTTTAGCAGCCGATACGTATTTGCCTATGATGTACATGGACGATGCCGTACAAGCTACCTTGAATTTAATGGAAGCTCCCGCTGAAAAAGTAAAAGTAAGGACGAGCTACAATATTGGATCGATGAGCTTTTGCCCGGCACAAGTCGCTTCCACCATCAAAACACATATCCCAGAATTTAGCATTACCTATAAACCAGATTTCCGTCAGGCCATTGCCGACTCGTGGCCAAAATCAATTGATGATTCGGCTGCTCGCACAGATTGGGGTTGGGAACACAAGTTTGGATTGGAAGAGATGACGGAAGATATTTTGAAGAACCTGAAATTAAATCCACAGTTTCTAAGTCATCCGTAATCTTATCGCACAACAAACCTCTCAACTTTTACGAAGTCGCCAGCGATAATCTTCGCATAGTATAATCCGCTTTTTAAAGAATTGTGGAAGGTAATATTTTGAGAATGATCGGAAGGCGTATAGAAGCCGACTATGTTACTAAGGTTATCATAAACGATAATAGAGGCATTACCATCAGGAACAAAATTCAAGGTAAATCCAAGCGAAGCACCATCAGAAGGATTGGGTGAAATGAAAAACAATTTATCTGCCGTAAAATCAACGGATACTACATCAAAATATTCGGTGTACCCATCAAAGTCAACTGACTTGAGGCGATAGTAATTTTTACCGATTATAGGCTTTTCATCTGTTAGGCTATAATCATTTCTCACATTGGAGGTTCCATGGCCGGTGACTTTACCGATGCTGGTAAAAAGTTTCGCGTTTGAAGAGCGCTCCACATCAAAGTAATCAAAGTTTAATTCAGAAGCAGTTGCCCAATTTAACGTAATTTGTTTCATAATTTGCCGACCACTAAATGATGTGAGGGTTATTGGTAATGGTGTTGCCGTTGAATTTATAGATCCCCAGTAAAAACTATTTGAAAGATTAGCGGTTGATAAGCCCGAACGGTTTACCTCAGGATTTGAAGTGGTGCCAGCGTGTGCTCCATCTGAACCAGGGGCAATTCCGCTTACCAATGTTTGTCTGAGATCCGTCACTGCAGCCACAGTGCCAAAACCCGTACCCTCTGTTCTTAAATTATGAGTGCCAGTGCCAAAACTATTGGCAGTAGAAACTGCCCAAAAAGAATTTGATCGTATCGTTACAGTACCCCCATTATCCGTAAAGGAAGTTATGGCTGTAGATCCGGTAGTACTTGTATGGCTCACCTTTATGGTGCCACCTGCTGAAAGACCTGCATTGCCTAAATACAACGGGCGATAATCCGTTGATGTGCCAATTGGAAACTGACCCGCAACAGCCCCTACTGTAATGGAAGAGGTT
>JANOLM010000068.1:0-9148 GCA_031419815.1 Bacteroidia bacterium | reverse complement strand
TTTTTTTAAGTCTCCATCAATGGTAAAACCCTTCAAAGTTTGATTACCGTTTAGTTGAGTACCTGCATTTAAGCTGATTAGAAATTTATCGGTAGCATAAGCTGGCGATGCAGGGTAATCATAAAAAGAGGTTGCCGCTTTAAGAATCGTTGGATCGATTCCTGCACCGAAAACATTTACTCCCAAGGGTACCGCTATCAGTCCGGTTTCAATGAATGTTCCTGCTGAAAGTTGGATGGTGTAACCTTGGCTGGCAGGCACCTTTGTTACAGCATACCTTAGAGTCTTCCAGGGCTTAGCTGCGCTTCCGTCTCCGGCATCACTTCCGGTCGTGCTAACAAATAAGGTGTTTGCGGAAATTAGTGACAGAGACTCCGATTGAGTTGAGGTCGATGTTGTTAGTAGAGTAGTTTCAGGTTGTATTAAGTCAGTTTCACTACATCGAAAAAGCAACAACACAAGGGCGAGGTACACAGAAATCTTTTTCATTAGAAGTTTGTGCAGTCATTTTTGGACATACTTCTTCCCCGACTTGAAGAATAAATTTTTATTCTTTTAAGTCAATGCTTACTACTAAGAACTTTGTGGATTTAATTTATTTTAAGTGCCTACAGGCAAAACGATACGTCCCAAATCTCCCCACGTGATCCCCAATAATCTTCAATAGAAAATTATGTCTGACTGCGATACAAAAGTCATATTGAACCAACCCGAATGAAAACCTCTGCCGTCTAAACACGATGGTTCTCGGTGAGCAGGTCTTTTTAACGATTAATGTTTTAATTTTTGATGACGGCCGTCATCACTTTTGGAAACCTTTGCCCTTTAATCTTTGGCCGGCTCCGACCACAAACGCGTATTTCAGGGTCTCAAGACCCGAATTCAGTCGCTTTCACAGGTTAATTATAGTAGAAGATGAATATCATCTCTTTCACCTACAGAACTGAGTAGTGCAAAGCTCACTTTTCATTCACTTGAACAACCTTTTCGCTGTAGATATTGGATTTGAAGGATTTAACCAATGACAAATGAAGAAGAGGATTGTGATTTAATTGTTCACTTTTTTGGCAGGGATGAGCTGACTCTTGCAGCATACGCTCACAGCCACACGTATTTGTGTAAAGGCCATAGCCCGCGGTGGTGGATATGATTTTAGTGATTTTGGTCTTTTTGCAAGACCAGTTTAACTGATTCGTCAAGGTTATTTTCCACCATTTCATGCAACGATACATTATCAATCCAAAACGTTGCATTACTCTTAAAATTCACTCTTGCTTCAGTGCTAGTCTTATCAGGCCTAAAAAAGTAGGTAAAGGTTTTGTAAGTTGAATCAACTGAAAAACAGGTATAGTCTCCAAGAGCTTGCCAGGGCGAATTAGCCATCAACGGGGCAAATTCTATTTTAATCGGTTTTGCGCTCATAGCTGAAAAAGATAAACGATACAGTTTTCTTTTACTCAAGGCAAATCCTTGATGATAGAGTAAGGCCTCCGAGTTGCCGTTGCCGGAAGGAACATTTACTTTAAGCGAAGCACCCTCTATGATTTTCTTTTTTTCTTGCGAGAGAGTCGATTGAGCGGGCCAGATCATCCAGCCCTCGGTATTCAAAGTCATACTACCGTTGCTGATCATATTTTTAAGTGCAATGTCTGAATGTCTTTGAGGTGGAAGTATTTTAAAGGTTGAACCGTTTTCAAAGTGAAAGGCATCTTGCCATTCTGCTAGCGTGTAGTTTTCTGGAGCGGAACAAAGACCAGGCTGGCCATAAAATTCTGCAATTGCCTGATAGGCATGGCTCGCGCTGTATTGGTTTTGAGTGAATGCACCAAGCTGGCGAAGATCTTGCTTTTTATCAGCACTTAAATAAACGCAATAAGAAGCATCATTTGTGGCGACCCATTTATTTTGCATAACTTCTAAATGAAGGGCAATCTTGCCAGCCAACTGCCCGAGGGTGTCCAGTTTAATATATAATTGTCCTCTTTCTTTATTGGCGATATTATATCCGTTCGCGAATACTATATTTCCAACCAGAGTGATGGCTTTGGCATTGTGAAGGAAAATACCTGAAGTGGAACAATGTGACACCGTATTATTTTTGATCAAAACATGACTGGATCGATCATCTATATAAATACCACTGGCAAAAAGCTGGGCTGAATTAACGGCTCCTTCCCCTGATCCAATTCCTTTGACAATTGTATTACCCTCAATAATATTATCTCTCAAGGTATTGTTCCAGGTGTATACACCGGCACCATCATCTTTAGTTAAACAAAAATTGGTAACGAGATTATTTTTGATATGCGTATTACCTGTGCGAAAGTCAATGCCACTGTAACCAGTGCTGTCTATCGTATTGTACTCAAATAAATTATTTACTGCTTGCGAGTTTCCAGAAGGAATATTTAAAGCAATATAGGTTCCGTTGCCGCTCACGCCTCGGCCAGCATGCAGTCCTGTGCGAAGAATTGAAGTATGTGTAAGTACTCCCCCTATATTATTATGCCATTCCACTCCGTTATTATTCGAGTCACTAATAAGGCTATTCTCTACGCGAGGATTTTTACAATTGATTACTTCAAGCCCATTTTTACCCGAATTAAAAATATCAATGCTTTGAAATTTAATAGCACTGCATTCTTTTACGCTAACCCCGGCTATCCGATGATGCTGGAAGGTCAGATTATTAATAATAATATTATGAACATTCAGCGCAGTTAACCCAACGTCATGAACACTAACTTCAATTGTATGATCAGTTGGTTTTGCACCTGGAGTTAGATACAGAAAAATTTGTTTCGTGGAAGACTTGAAAAACCATTCGCCTGGGTGATCTAAGGTTGCCAAGTGTTTCTGTATGAAATATCCAAAGCCATTCTGAAGTAAATAGGAGGCAGGAATATTAGTTGTAAAGGTCTTGTGGCTGTAATTTGATGTAGGTAGGTTGTCAATAGTCCAACGACTGCTTCTTACTACAACTTCTGCATTATTCCAGTATCCATCTGCAAACTTTAAGTTGCTGTCTGAAATTGATGTCTCACTTTGTAATGAACCTGAAAGAGTGAGGTAGCCTTTGTTGGGATATCTGCCTAAAGGCTGAAACTTTCCATCAAGGAAT
Source organism: Bacteroidia bacterium (assembly GCA_031419815.1). Classification (GTDB taxonomy): domain Bacteria; phylum Bacteroidota; class Bacteroidia; order Cytophagales; family Cyclobacteriaceae; genus ELB16-189. The sequence goes on along the minus strand of JANOLM010000068.1, from coordinate 6,027 downwards.
AAGTTGCCAGGTTCCTTCACACAACTTGTACACTCAGCCCTCCAGATATTTTTTCCTAAAGAAACCCATTTACTTATTTCTATAGACCCACTGATCACTGGCTTTAATCCTGATCCATAGGCACCCAAAAAAATACCTGAGCGTGAAATGCCTAATTGACCTATAAAAATACTACCGCGTTCAAATAAAATAGAGTCACCTGGTTGAACAAGCTGCGTGACTTCTGATAATTTTTTCAGACTGTACCAGGCTGTGCCTCTGCTTTTTCCATCGTGGTTGTCATTTCCTTTATCGGAGAGATAATAATTGGTAGCGCCAACCCGACTACAGCTAAGAGCTGCAATTAAAATGAAAAGAGTTAGCTTCATTTGGCCATTATTTAAATTACTCGTCAGACTCTTGGAGTATGGATTCGGATAATTTTACTCTCCCGAAGGGAGCGGAGAGCTTTTGTATAAATCGAGTGGTCATATATTGAAAGGTCAAAAATAAAAAGTAGGAGTTGGTAAATAAATATCTTTTCCACAATCGTTGTGGTTCCAGATAAAATCTATATAACCATTCTAACGAGAGGTTGCGCATCCATTTTGGCAATCTCTTTTCCACTCCGGCATAAACTTTAAATGCCTGTCCCACACCCAGAAGACACGCTCCTATATTATCTCTGTTTTGAGCCATCCACTTTTCCTGTTTAGGACAACCCAAAGAAACAAACACCAGATCAGGTGAGGTGGCTTTGATCTTTGCAATGATAGAAATATTCTCTTCTTCAGATAAATTTCTAAACGGTGGTGAATAGAAGCCACTTATTTTTAGTGACGGAAATTCTTTCTTTGCTTTTTGTATAATAGTTGTTAGGAGCTCGTCTGTAGTACCATATAAATAAATTGATTTACCAAGTCGCTCTGCCTCCTGAAGAAGATCTGGAAAGAGGTCCATTCCGCAAACACGATCTTGATTGAGTTTGCCAAAGTACTGTAAAAAAAGAGAAACGGGTTTCCCGTCTGGTGCAGCAACATTCGCATTATTCACTATTTTTTGGAAAGTAATGTCTTTATATCCTTCAACTACCATGTGTACATTGGCAAAGCAGACGTAAGACGGAATTTTATGCATGACCAAAGAAAATATTTGTTGGATAAATTCGCGATAAGCACCAATGGAGATGAGGGAATTAAGAACTGGTTTCTTTTCCATAAATAAGTTGGGGATGATGATGATTATTAGTAAGCATTCTTTTCTCCTTTCACCATGTTCCACACGGTAAGAAAAATTATTTTTACATCAAGAGCTAAGCTCCAGTTTTCAATGTATTGAACATCGTACTGTACGCGCTTCTGCATAAGTTCGATTTCTTTTGTTTCACCGCGAAACCCGTTCACTTGCGCATAGCCTGTGATGCCGGGGGTTACAAAATGGCGTACTTTATAATTTTGGATTGTCTTTGAATATTCTTCCAGTTGACTGATCATGTTGGGCCGTGGTCCAACCACCGACATATTGCCGAGGAGCACATTAAAAAATTGTGGAAATTCATCCAGGTTTGATTTGCGCAAAAAACGTCCCACTCTGGTGATGCGTGAATCATTTTTTGTTGCTTGAAGCTCTCCTGAGTTATTGACACGCATGGTGCGGAGCTTATAACAATCGAATAATTTATTTTTCTTTCCTGGGCGCAATTGTTTAAAAAAAATCGGCCCTGGTGAATCCACACGAATGGCAATGGCAAGCACCGGCAGAATAATAGGAAACAATATCAGAATAACCATCAGCGAAAAAACTATATCAAAAAGTCGTTTCAGGTTAGCGTTGAGGGAAATGCCAAGCGGCTCTTTCCGTGTGGTCATAACCGGAACGGAGTTAATTAAAAATACATTTCCATTGTCTTGAATGACTTCACTAAAATCAGGAGCTATTCTAAAATAGATGAAGTTATCGTCTGCAAACTTGGAAATGTCTTTGAGTAGTTCCTTATGAGTTAGTGGCAATGCAAAATAAATTTCACCGATACCCTGTTGGGTACAGAAGGATTTTATTACAGTCGCATCCAATGTTCTGATTATTTTATCTTTCGGCACCTGCAATTGTTCATTATCATCATCAAAAAAACCTGCTACCTGATAGCCGGCTATCGCATTGTTAGTGAAGTACTGATAGAGTGCTGCTCCCGAACGTGCCGCTCCAATGATCACCACCTTGCGTTGATCAAAGCCGCTGAACTGGTAGTATTTTAGGATTAGTTTGTACAATACCCTAAAACCAATAATAAAGACTGCTGCCAGTACATACAGGTAAACTAGAAATTCTGCCTGCACACTATATATATGGAATGCCATCAGTATACTGCCAATGATGAGGAAGTGTATCGCGAAAGTTCCGAACAGATTAATGCTAATATTTCTCGTAAGGCTTGTGGTATCGATGCGGTATATTTTATTGAAGAAGCCTGCGATGATCCAGATCAATCCGAAGATGAGGAAGAACGATGTGAATTGATCGTTGGACAGAGTGTCCGCTAATCCTGCTTTTCTGGTGATGATGAAGGCGAGGTTGATTAACCAAAAGTCGATGATAAAGATCATCACTTTCATAGCCCTTGAATAGTACTTGCCTTTCATGATTACATAATTTTATCTGTTCTCAAAATTCCGTTATTCAAAAATCGAAACGAGTGATAACAATCATCGACTAGTAAAACACTCCTCATTTGACATCCCTTTGAATGACTATAAAATTGTATATGAATTGAACTAAAATATTTTTAAACCAAACAAACATGAATAGTACTAGTAAAGTGGCGTTGATCTCAGGGATAACAGGACAAGACGGAGCCTATCTGGCTGAACTCCTTTTAGAGAAAGGATACATCGTACATGGAATTAAGCGGAGGAGTTCATCACTCAACACTGATCGTATCGATCATCTGTACCAGGATCCACATGAAGAAAACAGTAGATTCAAGCTTCATTATGGGGATTTGACAGACGCGACAAATTTGATTCGTGTCATTCAGGAGGTGCAGCCTGATGAAATCTATAATCTTGGCGCGATGTCGCATGTCAAAGTAAGCTTTGATATTCCAGAGTATACAGCCAATACGGATGGCTTGGGTACCCTTCGCTTATTGGAAGCAATAAGATTGCTTAACCTGGTGAAGAAAACAAAAATTTATCAAGCATCTTCTTCTGAGTTGTATGGCCTTGTGCAAGAAATTCCACAGCGCGAAACAACCCCATTTTATCCCAGGTCTCCTTACGCGGTTGCAAAACTTTATGGATACTGGATCACAGTGAACTATCGCGAGGCGTATGGAATGTTTGCTTGCAATGGTATTTTGTTCAATCACGAATCTCCTCTTCGGGGAGAGACTTTTGTTACGCGCAAAATCACACGAGCTGTGTCACGCATTGCTTTGGGCATGCAGGAAAAGTTGTATCTCGGTAATCTCAATGCGAAGCGCGATTGGGGCCACGCCAAAGACTATGTTGAAGCCATGTGGCTTATGCTTCAGCAAGAAAAACCTGAAGATTATGTTATTGCCACTGGTGTCACTACTACTGTGCGCGATTTTGTGCAGATGGCTTTTGCCGAGGTAGGAATTATTCTGGAGTTTGAAGGCGAGGGAATTAATGAAGTGGCGAAGGTGGTTAAGTGCGAGAACTCTGAATATTTTGTTACTCCGGGAAAGACGGTGGTGTCTGTAGACCAAGAGTATTTCCGACCCACAGAAGTTGAACTTTTGATCGGTGATGCCACTAAGGCGCGAACACAACTAGGATGGCAACCCCAACATACCGTACAGGATATTGTGCATGATATGATGGAATCAGATTTAAGGTTATTTGAGCGCGATAGACTGCTGCTATCAAATGGGATAGAAATTTTAATGAATGACGAATAATGGAAAAATCAGCAAAAATATTTGTAGCAGGACATTTGGGTATGGTTGGCTCAGCAATACTCAGAAGGTTAGAGAGGGAAGGCTTTTACAATTTTGTTTTAAGAAGTTCATCTCAGATGGATCTTCGTGACCAAATTGAGGTAAAGCAATTTTTTGAAATAGAACGGCCCGATTATGTATTTCTTGCGGCAGCCAAGGTTGGAGGGATTCATGCCAACAATACTTTCCGTGCCGATTTTATTTATGATAACCTGGCCATCCAGTCAAATGTTATTCATCAATCATTTCGATGTGGAGCCAAGAAGTTACTCTTCCTGGGATCATCCTGCATTTACCCAAAGCATGCAACTCAGCCAATGAAGGAGGAGGCATTGCTAACGGGGCTTCTGGAACCTACCAACGAACCATATGCTATTGCAAAAATTGCCGGAATAAAAATGTGTCAGGCCTACCGCCAGCAATATGGCTGTAATTTTATCAGCCTTATGCCGACCAATCTATATGGCACCAACGATAATTATGATCTCCTCAACTCGCATGTGTTACCTGCTCTTATCAGCAAATTTCACACAGCCAAAGAGCAGGGCTTTCCTTCGGTGGAAATATGGGGAAGCGGCACACCTAAGCGCGAGTTTTTGCACGTTGATGATTTGGCAGATGCTTGTTTATTCTTGATGATGGAGTATGATAGTAAAGAGATAATTAACGTAGGAACTGGAATCGATTTGAGTATCAAAGAGCTTGCGTTGCTTATTAAGAAATGTGTTGGCTATACGGGTGACCTGCATTTTAATTCTGATCAACCAGACGGAACGCCCAGGAAGCTTTTGGACACCTCCAAAATAAACAAGCTTGGGTGGTTCGCGAAAATTGAATTGGAAGAAGGAGTAAAGGAAATATGTAAAGAATTTGAAATGTCAGTGGCGTATTAGAAGGGTTCAATGATTTAGATGCAGAGGCACTTTCACGATCAATACCATTTTCTTCACTTTCGTGATTTCTATCATCGGTAAAAATGAACATTGGTCATTGCATAATCCTTGTCTGTGTCACTAAGTTGCCTTACGATATTAAGCAGGTAGAAGGAATTACTGTGCAAAGTTTGATTAGTTGTGTGGTGTGCCCAAGCGTACAATGAGTAAACAATATTAGAGTGAATAATTTTATGGAAAAGGAAATAGAATATCCATTAATCAGTATAGGCATACCTACTTACAATAGAAGTAAGAGTATGCTCCGGACGCTGTCCTCTATTTGGGCACAGAACTATCCTCATCTGGAAGTGATCATTTCCGACAATTGCTCACCAGACAATACCGAGGAGGTTGTTCAGGAAATAAGTAAAGGGCATCCCGAAATAAAATATTACCGGCAGAAAGCAAATATTGGCATGATCCCAAACTTTGAATTTGTTTTAAGAAATGCAAGCGGCAAGTATTTTATGTGGGTGGCCGATGATGACGCATTGGAAGTAGGAGTATTATTAAAGTATATGGCATTTCTGGAAAGCCATCCTTATTACTCACTTGTTTCTGGCGAGATAAAATATTGGCTGGACAATGAACAGGATTTAAGTGAGCGTGGATTCACCTTTGAACAAAAATCTTCCAGTCTCCGCGTGATCGGTTACTACTTCAAAGTTGTCTACGGAGGAATGATGCACGGCTTAATGAGAAGAGAACTTACCAAGGGAATCAACTTGCGTAAAGTGATAGGCAATGACTATCACTTTATCGCAAACCTTGCCTATCTGGGAGAGATAAAACATTTTGAATTTGTGGGATATCATAAAAATTTTGGGGGAACCTCAAAAGATTTTAAGCAATATGCCAGGCACATGGGAGATTCTGATTTCGCTGGGAATTTTCCTCACTTAAAAATGGCGTGCGATGCATTTGCAGAAGTGATGTACCGTTCTCAAGTCTATTCTGAAATGCCTTTTCATTCTAAGTTAACATTGGCGGCATCATCATTTTCGGGTATGATCATCCGTTATTACGGTCAAATATTTCCGTTTATGGTTGGTGGAAGAATCAAGAGGTTTATTTTAAACCGCCCCAGTAAAAACTTAGCATAACTCTAGAGCTGCCTGGTTAGTTAATTCATACAGGATAAATTCCGAGTTA
>JANOLM010000067.1:0-1637 GCA_031419815.1 Bacteroidia bacterium | reverse complement strand
ATCCTAAAACAAAAGCAGCTTTGGAGAAGGCTGGGTGTCTGGTGTACGAATACGAAGGAAATGAAATTAGCGTGAAGGGTGGTGGCGGTCCAACTTGTTTGACAAGGCCGCTTTCGCGAGAGGTATAACTGAAAAATTCCTGGTCTTTATTTTACTTCCAAATCTGGTTCTTCCAAACAGGTAATCTTCACATGCCTTCCGGCCATGCAAATAGTTGCATTCTTGGATCTCTCTTCATATCCAATAATTACCTTTTTGCCATCCACGTATTCAAAATTATAAAGAGGATCTTCTGTTACTTCTTTAGGTAGGGGTGGTGTACCGCAATAATAGACATCCCAGACAGGCAGAAGGCGCGTTCCATCGTTCAATTCAAAAACATATCCGCAACCATCAAGGCCGGTTAGATCTCTCACGGTAGCTGATGTTCCGCAATTTTTTGTAACTAGTTCTTCTTTGCAGGCAAACATCAGCACACAAAGAATAAATATTGTTGTTTTCATTTTGCGTCAGTTTGGTTTGATGATAGTCCAATGTCTTTCATCACATATTCGGTTTTTGTTAGACACAGGTTAACAAGCTAAAGTTGGAAACTTTTACTTTAAGGATACAACTGGGCAAGGCTGAATTGGGTTAGGGTATCAATTCGAAGACCTAAGTCATAAAAACCCTTGAATTTGAGCTTCAAAAAAATTACCTTTTAAAAAATTAATCACATGAAAAAAATAGCCCTGTTCTTCTTGATGCTTGGCACAGTATCAGTGTTTGCTCAAAAAACCCGCCTGAATGCCGAAGGTGGGCAGGTAAAACCAAATCCGAATAAAGAAGCTATAATCAGGTCTGTTGATAAACATCAGCAAGAGCTCATCTCTGTCAGCGATAAAATCTGGGCCTATGCCGAGACCGCTTTAAAAGAATATAAATCTTCAAAAGAACTGGCGGATTATGCCGAAGCACAAGGTTTTATTGTGAAGCGTGGAGTAGCCGGAATGCCAACTGCTTTCACTGCAGAATTTGGATCGGGTAAACCTATTATTGGAATCATGGGTGAATACGATGCCTTGCCCGGCATTTCACAAAAAGCACAACCTATTAAGGAAGCGCTTGTAACTGGTGCGCCAGGACAAGGTTGTGGACATAATCTTTTTGGTGTAGGAAGTATAGGGGCGGCTGTTGCAATAAAAGAATTAATCCAGCAAGGAAAATTAAAAGGGACGATTCGTTTTTATGGAACACCTGCTGAAGAATCCGTAGGCGGAAAAATTTATATGGCGCGTGATGGCCTGTTTGCCGATCTCGATGTATGCCTCGACTGGCATCCTGATACGGAGATTGCAGCGAGTACTCAAAGCTCCCAAGCCATGGTCGATTTTATTGTAGAGTTCAAAGGCAAAGCTGCTCACGCTGCCGCTGATCCATGGAATGGGAGAAGTGCGGTTGATGGACTTGAAGCTTTTACAGATGGTGTAAACATGTTGCGCGAACACGTGCGTCCAAGTGTGCGCATGCATTATGCAATTATGGCCGGTGGCGATGTGCCCAATGTTGTGCCAGAGTATGCGAAAGTGTGGATGTGGGTGCGCGATAGCAAACGCAATGGTGTGGAGGAAGTGTTCGCACGCGTAAAAGAAATTGCC
>JANOLM010000066.1:0-6581 GCA_031419815.1 Bacteroidia bacterium | reverse complement strand
GTAATTGATTCGTTTCTGAGCCATTCATATAATTTAAAATTTTAAGGGCACAAGAATTTGCTTACTTTCAATTTTCTAAAATTGAAACTATGAGCATTTCCAGAAGAGAATTCATCCAAAAAATAGGAGCAGGCGCAGCGTTGTCTGGTCTTCCTTCCGTTGCCGCATTTTCTAAATCTCCTGTTCAGGATAAGAAACTGGGTGTTGCACTTGTTGGCATGGGATATTATGCTGAACATAAATTAGCTACCGCGCTTCAGGAAACACGTAACTGTTATCTCGCAGGCATTGTCACGGGCAAACCGGAGAAAGCCGAGAAGTTCAAGAAGAAATACAATCTTCCCGATACAAATATTTACAACTACGAGACTTTTGATCGAATAGCGGATAATAAGGACATTGATATCATTTATGTGGTGTTGCCTAATTCTATGCATGCCGAATTTGTAATTCGAGCAGCAAAAGCCGGAAAGCATGTGATCACAGAAAAGCCAATGGGTATTTCGGTTAAAGAGTGTCAGCAGATGATTGATGCGTGTAAGAAAGCAGGTGTAAAACTTTCAGTTGGTTATCGCCTTCATTTTGAACCCTTCACTCAGGAGGCCATGAGAATTGGCCAGCAAAAAGTATTTGGCAAAGTCAAATTGGTCGAGTCATCAGATGGTTTTAAGATTGGTGACCCAACGCAATGGCGTTTGAAAAAATCATTATCAGGCGGAGGTGCCATGATGGATGTCGGTGTTTATGCCATTCAAGCTGCGCGCTATTCAACAGGTGAAGAACCACTATCGGTTACTGCGCAAGAATATAAAACAGATCCGGTGAAGTTTAAAGAAGTAGACGAAACCATCTTCTGGCAAATGGAATTTCCAAGTGGTGCGGTTTCCAATTCAGCAACAACCTATGCCAGTTCTACAGAACGACTTTTCATTTCTGCCGAAAATGGGTGGGTAGAGTTGCGCCCTGCTTATGGATATGGGCCTCTTGCCGGGCGAACGAGCAAAGGAGAGCTCAACTTGCCACAGACAAACCATCAGGCACTTCAGATGGAAGACTTCGCTAAGTGCATTTTAGAAAACAAAGAATCAAGTGTTTCAGGCGAAGAAGGATTGAAAGACATGAAAGTAGTGGAAGCTATCTATCGTGCTATAGCGAGTGGTAAGAAGGAGAAGATTGCGTAATTTATTGTTCCTTCTTTCAATTTGATTTGTTAAAGTCCATTTTCAATGATTTCATACGAATTCATAGCTCGAAATCAGGGTTTAGTATATAAATTTTTACTGCCTGATTTCTGTCCTTTTTGTCAAAAACACTCAGCGTTTACTTTATTGAAAGGTTACGTTGTGGAGGGTGAGGAGCCATACCTGGATACATTCAAAGTCATAATGAGATGTAACAACTCCGTTTGCCATGAGGTTATGATAGGAGTATTTGATATTGACCTGAATGTTAATGGGTACCTTGATTTTAAATATATAGAGGGTGGAAAGCAACCTATAAAACATTTCTCAGAAAACGTTTCAAGTATTTCTCCGGACTTCATTAAAATATTTAATCAATCTGAAATAGCGGAACAACAGCGGTTGACGGAAATCTGCGGAACAGGATTTAGAAGGAGTTTAGAGTTCTTGATAAAGGACTATGCGATAAAGACTACTCCAGACAAGGAAGATGAATTAAAAAAAATGTTATTAGGAAACTGTATCGAAAAATTTATTGACGATAAGAAAATTAAAGCAATTGCAAAACGTGCCGCTTGGATTGGAAATGATGAAACTCATTATGAGAGAAGATGGCTCGATAAGAATTTGGAAGATTTAAAGAGGCTCATAGAATTAACTGTACACTACATTGAGATGGAACAGTTGTATGAGAAAACGATTGAGACAATGCCAGAGCCAAAGAAATGAAGGGAAGCTCTATTCTTAAACGGGTTCAGGCCAATACTGCTTTATTTTTTTTCTGAGGAATGAAACACTTCTCTCTAGTTGATCCATTCCCTCCACTCCGTCTTCAATGCTGATCCATCCATTGAACCCAACTTTTTTAAGCTCGGTAAAAATTGCATCGTAGTTATTCAGGCCTTTGCCAATTTCTCCATGACGTAATCGCTTTGCATATCCTAAAGCACCGCCTTCTTCGTTGCGTAAATCTTCAATGGTACCTTCAATTAAGAATCGATCACTGGCATGCATGGTCACCACTCGTTTTGAAACACGACTTAATAACTCAAGCGGATCTTCTCCAGCGAGATACGTGTTGCTTGGATCGTAATTCACGCCAAAGTTGGGATGATGGATACTATCGACCAGCTTGCAGAACACTTCCATCTTTTGAGCAAACTCGGGATATTCCCAAAAATCATCTTTATAATGATTTTCCAGAATGAGTGTAATTTTTCTCTCCTGTGCATAAGGCAGACATGCTTCAATACATTCAGCAGCCAGCTTCACTCCTTCTTCCATTGAAAGTTCAGGCCTTCGTTGGCCGGAAAGAACACGACAATAGGAACCGCCTAATGCGAATGTCATGTCAATCCACTTTTTTTGTTTTGCAATTTCTTTTTGCCGGAATGCTTTTTCCGGATGTGTGAAATCCGGTGAACAACACATCATTGGAATAACTTTGCCATGATCTTCTACTTGTTTTCGGAAACGGAGCCAATTTGATTCATCAGCCATTTCGAGAAATCCTGCATACCATTCCAGGCCATCAATATCAAGTTTGACGGCTAGATTAATCCATTCCGAAACAGTCATCGTTCCATCCTTGCAGAGTGCATTCATGAATGCTTTCGGAAATGCAGCGAGCTTTGGCATATCTAAGACTGAATTACTTTATCAACTATCAATTGTAGATTCATCCTTTGGAGGATTGCGTCCAATGAATGGATGCTGTTCCAAATCAATTACTTGTCCGCTTATTGGACCACTTTCATCGGCCAGCCAATAAACGGCAGCTGCTGCAATTTCTTCTGGCCGTAAAATGCGACCAGCAGGCGCATAGACTTTCGATAATTTTTTGTCCCAATCTTCCGGTAAGCCATGTTCTTTTTTGCGTAGCGCTTCATTCTCTGTCAATACCCAACCTGGATTGATTTGATTTACCCGCACGCCATACTCACGATGGAGCGTGTCGCCAAGATTGCGTGTCATGGTCATGAGGGCTCCTTTTGAAATGCTGTAGGCAAGGAGATTAGGTTCACCGCTCCAGGCATTTACAGATCCAATATTCAAAACACAACCTCCTGTTTTTTGAAGATGAGGCAAAGCAGATTTTATAAGAGAGAATGGCGCAATAGTATTGACATTCAAAACGTGTTGCAAGATAGCTTCATCGGTTGTGTGAATATTGGATGAGACGACCAGTGCCGCGTTATTAACAATTGCATCAATCTTACCACATGCGTTTAGCGCTTTATCCACTAGTCGTTGAGTTGCGCCTTTTACTGTAATATCTTCGATGTGCAATACAGCTTTTTCTTTGTCAATTGTTTTGAGAACCTGATCACCGAGATTCTGTTCAAGCCCATGAATTACAACTTGCGCACCTTCGGCAACACAACGCAGGGCGATGGCTTTGCCAATACCTGTGGTACTTCCTGTAACAATGATGACTTTATTTTGAAGTCGCATAAGTTTATACAGGCTTCAATACACTTTTCACTACTTCGCCTTTGTGCATTTTTTCGAAAGCGGTGTGCCATTCGGTGATGGGCCACACACCACCAATAATTGGTTTTACATCAAGCTGACCATTCGCTAGTAGTGCAATGACACGTTCCCACACTGGCCAGTTGTGACTGAAGCTTCCCTGAAGAGTGACATTCTTTTGTACTAATGGATCAAGTGTATGATTAAAAGGCTGAGGTCCCCAGCCAACTTTGGTTATCACACCATGCGGACGAACCAGTTCCAAAGCCGTCTTTAACGTAATGCTTATTCCTGCGGCATCAATCACACAATCAACTCCTAGTCCGTCTCGCTGTTTGGCCCAGATAGTGGCATCGCCAATTATGCACTCCAAACCGTATTTTTTAGCAATACTTAACCGATGTTTATCCGCTTCCAATCCAACGATCGCAACTTCCGCACCACAAAGTTTGGCAACTGCGGCACAGAGAATACCAATCGTGCCTGGGCCAAGGACAATCACACGATCTCCCGGTTTGATCCTTGTATTTACGGCAACTGCATTGAAAGCAACACAACATGGTTCTGTCAGGCACGCTTGCTCAAAGGAAAGTTGATCTGGAACATGATGCAGACATCGTGCCGGTACACGAACATATCGGGTCATCGCTCCATTCACTCCATATCCAAAACCCTTGCGTGTTGGATCAAGATTGTATAGACCAGCGCGTGACATCGGATTATTCGTATCAATAACTGCTGCGGTTTCACTAACTACTCGATCACCCTCTTTCCAACTTGATACACGATTTCCCGTTTCAACAATATGTCCACCAAACTCATGACCAAGAACCACAGGATAATTGACTGGCCAGCTGTGATCGGCAGTCCATTGATGTAAATCGCTACCACATACGCCTACGTTCACTACTTCGAGCAATACATCTTCATCACCGATTTCGGGTTTTGCTACTTCACGAATTTCAACAGAACCCTTTTGTGGGGCAAAGTTGACAACAGCTGCAGATTTCATTATGAATTTAGGTTAATGGCTACTTGAGTTTACTAATCTATCGCTTTCCAATGACTACATCTCCATAGGCATGGACCTTTTCGCAAATCAAGCGGAGTGAGCTTTCGAGATCGCCACTGGCCGTTTTGAATGCATCGGCATCAATCGTCAACGGAGCACCAAGAACAACCAAAGGTGCGCCATACTCAGGACAGCGAATCGCTTGCTCAAGGCTAAGTCCACCAACAGCCTGTACCGGAATGTTCACCGCCTTTACTACTTTCCGAAGTTGATCGAGCGGACTAGGCATGCGCTTTCCTTGTGCTGCAATTCCTCTACGTTCGTCATACCCTATATGATGTACGATGTAATCGCAACCTAAATCTTCCAGCCATTTGGCGCCATCCACCATATCAGGACATCCGAGATTGTCACCCATTACTTTGATGCCATAATCTTTCCCAGCTTTCACCACAACTTTAATTGTTTCTTCATGCGCACGAGCCATCACCACTACATGAGTGGCACCTGCTTTGGCCATCATCTCTGCTTCCAGATAACCTCCGTCCATTGTTTTAAGGTCTGCTACAATTGGTGTTTTTGGGAAAGCTTCGCGAAGTTTTTTCACGCCATGTAATCCTTCAGCGAGAATAAATGGTGTACCTGCCTCTAACCAATCCACACCTGCACGCATAGCCATAGCAGCAGTCTCAAGGGCTTCATCCAGATGAATGAGATCAAGTGATATTTGAACAATGGGTTTCATATAATTAGCTACTAACTTTTAGCTACGAGCTTCAAGCTTATTATGTGTTTTTTAATTTTGCGTTCCCGATAAGTACTTATCAAAGTCCTTTTACCGACATTCCACCATCGACCATAATATTTTGCCCTGTGATGTAGCTAGCTCCATCCATTGCGAGGTAAGCAGCAAGACTTGCCACCTCTTCAGGTTGTCCGACTCTGCCTAGAGGAGTTCGATCAATAATTTTTTTCATCCGTTCAGGCATTGCCATTACTGGAGCGGTCAGTGGTGTTTCAATGTACCAGGGTGAAATAGAATTGACCCGGATATTGAAAGGTGCCCACTCCACCGCGAGATGATGCGTGAGTTGAATGATGGCTGCTTTGGTCATACCATACGGTGGACCGGAAAGCACATCAAACGTTCCGGCAACGGAGGCCATGTTTATTACGCTAGCCTTTCCAGAATTCTTTAAAAGTGGGAACGCGAGTTTTGTGATTTCAGTAAGACTGAACAAGTTAGTTTCAAAAAGCTGACGATATTCCTCTTCAGAGTAATCGACAAATTTTTTGCGCACATTGGTGCCAACATTATTCACAAGCACATCCAGCTTGCCCCAGTTCTCGGTTGTCTTCTTGATCAATTGAAGCCGGAAGGCAGGGTCTGTTACATCACCATCCAACACAAATAATTGCGCAGAATTTTTAAGTTTGCCCTGTATGGACTTGGTGTCGCGGGCTACTGCCAAAACATCCGCACCTAATTCTAAAAACTCCTGCACGATTGCAAGTCCAATTCCTTTGGTGCCTCCTGTGACCAATGCTTTTTTTCCTTTTAAAGACCAGTTGTTCATACGTTATTCAATTATACTTTTTTAGATACAGAGTTATAGCGCCAGGTTGTGATTGCCTACTGCAATTTGCCTACTGCCTACACTTTCACATACCCCCAATTTTCTCCTGTTTTGATTCGATGAATCTGCATGTCAGTGACGCCAAACTGTTTGCCAATCATTTTACTTGTTTTCCCTTGTAGAAGTCTTTGCTTTATGATTTTCACCCGCCCCACAGTTAATTTTTGATTTCCTCTTTTTTTAGCGCGTGGATTTTTGCGATTATGAGTTTCCATCTCATCGCGGCTTGCCCATTTTAGGTTTCCAAAATAATTGTTGGCGCTGTCATAATCTTTGTGA
>JANOLM010000065.1:0-2284 GCA_031419815.1 Bacteroidia bacterium | reverse complement strand
AAAGCAACAACACAAGGGCGAGGTACACAGAAATCTTTTTCATTAGAAGTTTGTGCAGTCATTTTTGGACATACTTCTTCCCCGACTTGAAGAATAAATTTTTATTCTTTTAAGTCAATACTTACTACTAAGAACTCTGTGGATTTAATTTATTTTAAGTGCCTACAGGCAAAACGATACGTCCCAAATCTCCCCACGTGATCCCCAATAATCTTCAATAGAAAATTATGTCTGACTGCGATACAAAAGTCATATCGAACCACCTCGAATGAAAACCCCTGTCGTTAAAACACGATGGTTCTCGGTGAGCAGGTCTTTTTAGCGATTAATGTTTTAATTTTTGATGACGAAGATCATCGCTTTAACAAACGGGTGACACCGACCGTATTCTTCAACAGCTGGGCGTCTTAATCATCTAACGGTTATAAAAGTTGATTTGTCTGTTACAAAATTTCATTCAACGCCATATTCAGTAAAAAGAGCGCTTCTAAAAGTATAATCACCAGTGTAGATACGGAAGTAAAAGCTCAAGCAAAGATAATTCCAGCTCCATTTTTGGCAACCTGTGTCATGCCCTATCCATCCTGAAAGCAGTTTTAATGCGCAGAAAAGACTCCGTTTTTAGGGCAGAAAGCGACTTTGATTTTCCCCGTGCAATTGGCAGGAAGTTTTACGTACCATTCTAGAGGCATTAAAGTAAGGTGATCACTATCCGATACTTCAGTTAGAGAATTGCATTAAAAAGAAGTTTTGGATAAAGTAAGACCCACTTTCCTGGTGGAAAAGTGGGCCTTATTGTTTTGCGTTATCCGCGATAGGATACTTACTCTAAAGCTAGTTAGATTATGGAGTATACGTTAAATCATTGGTAATCAAAACCTGATCTACCTTTACATTTTCATCGAACCATGCCATTTGAAATTGGTTTGTTCCCTGACTAAATGAGAACAAAGCAGGGGCACCTCCATCGGTCATTTTTACCCAAGTCCATTCCGTATGAATGCCCGCAAGCCAGGTAAACCATCTGCCTTTTCCGTTATAGATGTAGTGGCCTTGGTTGGACGAAGTGGGAGATTTCACTTTTACCCAGATTACATAATTGTCTGTTTTAGTAAGCTGAAAATTGAAAGCCGCGGCAGCTGGAGGAGGTATATAGTAGTTTTTACCATTGCCTGGTGCCACATAAAAGTAAGTCCCTCTTTGAGCCTGCGCATCGTAGCCGGTTGTTACTTTGCCCGTTAAGATTGCATCAGATGAATCTAAAATCAGTCTAATCGCTGAGCTGGTGCTGACCAAAACTGTTGCAGAATTAGATGTTGTTATGGCACCGGCATTGTCTGTGGCCTTTGCACTGATAACACAAGTACCGGCTGTAGCACTCCATATCAAACTGTATGGACTTGTAACATCCTCACCTAGTTTAGTCGAGCCATTGAAGAATTCAACTTTGGCGATGCTACCATTGTTATCGGTGGCAGTCGCGGTGAGCGTAACTGAAGTGCTTGTTGCCAGTGCTGCATTGTTCGCTGGACTGGTAAGACTTACTACCGGAGGTTGGTTTGTTATCGCGCTGGTCACCGAAATAACAACCGATGAAGAAGTAGTGGTCATATTTTGATTGTCAGTAGCTTTGGCAGTCAATGTATAATTTCCAGCAGGCACATTGGCCCATGCAAAACTATAAGGACTTGTGATATCCTGGGCAATCAAAGTAGCACCATTAAAGAATTCTACTTTTCCAATAGTGCCGTCTGTGTCTATGGCATTTGCTGTGATCGTAACAGATGCCCCTGTGGTGAAATTTGAATTATTCACCGGGCTTGTGATACTAACCTGAGGCAATGCGTTGATAACAGTGCTAACTGCGTTGTACTCGTAAGCACCTATATCCGGAGCTGAACCTACAAATGTATAGCCAAGATTAAGTCCGGTATTTATCAATGGACTTCCCACCTTCGGCATGTAATAAGGGTCAGGTCGGTTGCTGGTTTTATTAATTTGGGGATCGGATGTCTGGTTATTTTGATAAGATCCTGGAGTACTTCCTACTGGCAGGCGAGAGAATGAATTATTTTGTACAGTAAGCGTATTCAGCGTAGCTCCATTTTCCAAATGAATAAGTTGATTGGGATAATAGCTATAGCCGGTATTGTTATCAATGAATAAATTGTTTTTAACATCCACATTATCGCTGGCTCCTCCATAGAGACCAACCACATTCATAGTTTTGGTGCTGGCAAATTCAATGGTATTGTTGTACAACTTTACATTGTGTAACCCGCTC
>JANOLM010000064.1:0-16555 GCA_031419815.1 Bacteroidia bacterium | reverse complement strand
TCGGTTTTGTTCTGACATTACTGAAATGTAACATAGATTCCCACAGAAGCTGTTGCTTGTTTTTCTGTGTAAATCGAAACGCACCAATGCGGATAAGTAATCTCAATTGTTCTAGTCCGATTCCGGGTGTACCCGCCTGCCGTCCTGCCTGGCGTCTCAGGAAATTATCGAGGCTTGTGTACGTACCGTTTCGATGTCTTTCATTGGCAATGTATTGCGCCACTTTTGTTTCCAGGCTTTTCAAATGTATGAAGCCCATGTAAATCTGATCGCCAATTATTGTAGTGAGGTGTCCACTGTTATTAACACAAGGCGCTTCAATTTTTGCGCCACTCATGCGGGCTTCGTGAAAATAAAATTCTGTTCTGTAAAATCCACCGAAATTGTTAATCACGCCTACCATGAACTCCAGTGGATAATGAGCTTTTAAAAACAGGCTTTGATAACTTTCTACGGCATAGCTGGCCGAGTGGCCTTTTGCAAATGAGTATCCGGCAAAACTTTCTATTTCCACCCACACACGGTTCGTTACTTTTGGGTCATAACCACGTTCAGTGCACCCTTCAAAAAAACGATCGCGTACACGTTGAAACTCTTCGCGTGAACGATACTTGCCCGACATGCCTCTACGCAACACATCGGCTTCCGTCAGGGTGAGCCCCGCAAAGTAGTGGGCTACGCGTATAACGTCTTCCTGATATACCATGACGCCATACGTTTCGCGCATCAACTCATCCATAATCGGATGAATGGCTTCGTAAGTACCCTTGTTTCTTACAATATGAAAACGTTCAATGTAAGTCTTCATCATTCCCGAACTGGCCACACCAGGACGAATGATAGAACTGGCCGCTACCAATGTCAGATAGTTATCGCACCGTAGTTTTCCCAACAGCATGCGCATGGCAGGTGACTCTACATAAAAGCAACCCATTGCTTTGCTGTGGCGCATGAGGTCTTTTATTTTTTCGTCTTCTTTGAATTTTTTGAATTGATATACATCAACGTCTATTCCCTTATTTCTTTTTACGTGCTTTACCGTTTCTTTGATATGGCCAAGTCCGCGCTGGCTGAGTATATCAAATTTATAAATACCAAAGTCTTCGGCTGCGTGCATTTCAAATTGCGATACCGGTAAACCCTTGGGCGGAAGTTCAGCGGCAGTGTAGGCATAAATAGGTTTCTCGGTGATCAACACCCCACCAGCATGGATGGAGATATTCGCTGGCAATTCTTTCTTTACAATATATTCCGCATACGCGAAAATCATTTTACCAATATGATCACGGTCAGAATCTTTTTTTCTGTTCTCCACCAACTCATCAATCTCTTCTTTTGGCAATCCAAAAACTTTTCCTAGTTCACGAATGATGGATTTGCTTTGATAGGTGACATGCGTGCCTAAGAGACATACATAATCGTATCCGTACTTCTTAAAAATGTATTCGTAGATAGCATCGCGGTTGTCCCACGAAAAATCAATATCAAAATCAGGTGGGGAGGTTCGCTCTTCGTTGAGAAACCGTTCGAAATATAGATCGAGTTCGATAGGATCGACATTGGTGATGCCAAGACAATACGCTACAGTACTGTTAGCGCCACTTCCACGCCCCACAAAGTCATAGCTTTGTTGTTTGGCAAAACAAATGAGATCATAAGCGATAAGGTAGTAAGAGGTAAATCCCTTTTTAGAGATAATGCTAAGTTCTTTTTCAATATGTGTATTCCAGACTGCTTTGCTATCGCCATAACGAATGAAATATCCTTTTGCTGTCTCTTCCCTTAGATATTTCAGATCTTCCTCAAGGCTAGACGTAAAGAATTTTTTATTTTTGTCCTCACCCAATTTACATTCAATCGAGCATTGATCAAGCAATAATTTGGCATTCCGAATGAGATCGGGAAATTGTTCAAATTGTTTCTCCAGATCATTTTCTGACAGCATAAATTCTTCTTTATGCGCCTGGTGATGTTCCGGCAGTTTGCTAAGTAATGTATTGGTAGCGATACACCGCAACAAACGGTGCGTGTTATGATCGCGATACACTATTTTTTCTTTTTTGGTTTTTCCGATTTGAATTTTTTCCGGAGGAAGAAACGTGACCGGATTGAGCAGCACAAATTTGTGTTCGTATTCTTTGCGGTGAGGATAAATAGCAAATACCGGAAAGTGCTGTTTGCCAACACCAATGTATTCGTATTCTCTCAATTGATCAGGTTCGATTTTACCAAATGGGTAGATAATAAATACCTGGTCAAATTCTGGTGCGCGGGAAGGAGAAGGTTTCCCTTCCCGGTTAAGAAATGAAAGAAACCTATTGATGGCTTCAAATCCTTGATTATTTTTTGCGATGGCGATGTACAGCAATTCATTTTGGCTTGCCTGCCCACTGGGTAGGTTTCTGAACTCAACACCTACAGCAATATCAAGCTGATAGGACTCTTTGCCGAATTTGGTGAGACCATTTTCGCGAGGTCGGTTTGCATCGCATATCCGAAGCAAATCCAAGTAAGAGGCAGTGTTATTGATTTCAGTAAGGGCCAGCTTATGAATGCCGCATCGCTTTGCTTCTTCAAAAAGAGCCTTGATGGGCAAGGTGCCGTATTTGAAACTGAAACCGGTGTGGCAATTAAGGTACATGTGAAAATTTGAAAACTGATTCCTCGATCGCAGGAATTTTTTGAGTGCCTCTCAGTTGGTCGATTGCCAGCTTACCATCATGAATACTTAACGATGGTGTACTTTTATATGGGCATCTCTAAAAGGTCAAAGGCAAGATTTTAGAGATGCACATTATTAGTTTTCTGATACTACCGGATTTCCTGTGTTCACCCACTCGTTCATTCCGCCCGAATAGTTCTTTACATTTTTGAAACCATGTTTTGCTAATAGAGAGAACCCAATAGTAGCACGATCTCCTGACTGGCAATGGATTACCACTTGTTGGTCTTTCTTAATTTTATCCAGATTCTTTTCCAGCGTTCCGATAAATACATTCTCAGTTCCCTTGATGTGGCTGGTTTTGTATTCAAAAGCTCCGCGTAAATCCACAATTTGTGTGTGGTTTGTTTTTAATATTTCCTTGAACTCGTCAAGGGAAATCACGTTGGTCTTTTCCAGTTTTTTGCCCAG
Source organism: Bacteroidia bacterium (assembly GCA_031419815.1). Lineage (GTDB taxonomy): Bacteria > Bacteroidota > Bacteroidia > Cytophagales > Cyclobacteriaceae > ELB16-189. Next base: position 13,422 of record JANOLM010000064.1, on the reverse strand, counting down.
CTCAGCCCACACTGTTACATCAGGAACATAACCAAAGATATTATCCAAACCAATGCGCATAAGTTTACGAACCAAATCGTCATGATTACCCACTTCTGCTATCAGGATGAAGGGTTCATCATAGGTAAGGAACCAGCCCATCCAAGTAGCGAAAGCAGTGTTACCTTGAATGTTGATTGAGCCAGGAATAAAGCCTTCTGCAAACTCAGTTTTTAAACGAGTGTCAATAACCTTGATGCCTTTATCCATTGCGGCTTTTAATTCTTCTTTTGTAAGCTTGTTGAGGGTGGGCACTTCTGTAAGAAGCGGACGATCTACTTTGTTCAGCTTCTTCATCATGGCGAAATACTTTGGTGGTTCAGGTTGATCTTCCAAGAGGTATTTCACAAAACCGGGCTCATCATTTTCATATTGCAAGGCCCAGTTTCTTGCTTTTTCATAACCCACTGTGGTGCTGGGCACGGCACCCAACGCTTTTCCACAAGCAGAACCAGCACCGTGACCTGGCCATACTTGTATATAATCGGCTAACGCGTTGAATCTTTTGATGGAGTTGTACATCTGCCGCGCACCAATTTCTTGTGTTCCTTTAAGACCCGCTGCTTTCTCCAGCAAATCAGGGCGGCCTACATCACCAACAAATACAAAGTCACCTGTGAATAAGATCACAGGTTTATCGCTGGCGGGAACATCGGTCAATAAAAAACTGATACTCTCGGGCGTGTGCCCTGGGTTATGCAATACTTCAAACTCCAGGTTGCCAACTTTAATCACGTCACCGTTTTTCACACCCTTATGCGGAAATTCGTATTGCCAACCTTCGCCACCTTCATCCGACAAATAGAGATTCGCACCAGTAAGGGCGGCTAATTCCCTTGAGCCTGAAAGAAAATCTGCATGAATATGAGTTTCTGCAATATGCGTGATCCTCATATTGTTTTGCTTTGCTATTTCCACATACGTGTCAACATCTCTCTTAGGATCGATAACCATGGCCACACCTTCTTTTTGGCAACCAATGAAGTAGCTGGCTTGTGCAAGACTTTTGTCATAAACGTGTTGAAAAAACATATTCTTTTCTTGTTTAATTTTTTACTCTGTTTTGTGTTCTGTTGATTACCATTTAAGTTACGAATACAAAGTTCAGTCTTTCCAGATGCACTGTTTGTGACCCTAGTCACACAAAGCTAATTTTTTATTTCCTGAGTCTGGAACCTTCTTTTCTTACCTGAATTCGTACCCAAAACCCATTAACTGTGTAAGCAATGTGTTGGGCGCATCGGTAGCGCTAGCTCTCCCTTCCAATGTGGGCGCAATAGGCGAATGTTTGGCCAGATATTCTTGAATAACACTGTGAAGCGAAGCGCCTAGACGTTTTGGTTCAGCCACATTATCCACTCTGCAAATAGTTGTATCGGGATCGCCCTCGCGCTCGCAAGCAACAAAGCTGTATGTCTTCTTCATATCAACAGGCTTACCTTTTACTTTTATCCAATTCACACGTTTACCCGCATCGTTAGCAATGGTAAAGTTTACCTCCATACCCTTGAAGCGAACCACCCATCCGCCAAAGCGGTTGGCAGGGTCTTTTGCAAAAGCGTTCTGCAATTCCTTCTCCATCCAATCCCACAATTGTTTTCCGGTTATGTTACCACGTTTAGCTTCACTATCCACAGGTAACATACTCCATAGGAAATCCATTGTTATCTCTGCCAACCCTGTTTTAGGATCGGGCACTAACGGTGGGCAAAAGCGAAAACCGTTGCTAAGTGCAATGTCAGGGTTGAATTTCCACATGATGGCATCGGTTATAAAGTTATCCATCGGTGTTTCATTCACATAGTATCGCACCAACGGAGTTTTCGTGCTGCCAATTACACGGTCGAGTTCTTTGCGATACGGTTCTCTCGCTTTCTTTACAAGCTCCTTCATTTCTTCGTCCTCTTTAAACTGGTCGGGGTCTACATCTAATAGTTGGTAGCTCTGGTCTTTTATTTTACCATCTTCTATGACAAAATCCAGTTTAGCAATGAAGGATCCGAATGCACCAGGTTCAGTAACTTTTGCATGCGCACCTTGAATAGGCACACGTACTCGTTCGTGTGTATCGGCACCGAGAATGTAATCTACACCTTTTGCAAAAGGCTTGTTGGCCAAACCAATTTGTTGGGCAAGCCCCATATGTGTTAATAAAATTACCAGATGGCAACCTTCATACTCGCGCAGGAGGTGTATATACTTGGCTACATTTTTTTCTGGGTGGGTAAATTCAATACCCTCGCTATAGGCTGGCGACTGGCGCTTTGGTGTCAGTGGATCGTTATAACCGATAAAGCCAATTTTTATTCCACCCATGCGCTTCACGTAGTAGGGTGGAAAAATCAAATCGCCATTGAAAGAATCATTGGTTTGATGGAACATGTTGGCGCACACTTTGGGGCAGTTGTAGCCAAACATATCTTTCATCATCATTTCTTTGCCATACACCACTTCCCAGTTGCCCGGTAGCATCAGGTCATATCCAATGTTATTCATCAAGGGTATTATAGCGCTGCCTTCGCTGAGGGCGGCCACACCACCGCCTTGAAAACAATCACCGCCATCAAGCAATAAAGTATTTTCCGGATTTTGGGCGCGCAGTTGTTTGATCATTGTTTTAAGGGTGGCATACCCTCCACGTTTCTTGTAAACAGGTTTACCATTCTCAATAAAAAATTCATCGTGAACTAAAAGCTGTGCATGTATATCGGCTGTGTGCAGTAACGACACCACTGAAGCTTTTCCTTGCTTTACGGCTTTGTTGCCAAACATTTCTGTGCTTTTTAACTTGCCATCCTCCGAAACCAAAGCAGAAGCTGATAAGGGTGAAACTAAACCTCCACCCACCCCAAGTGCAAGACCGATGCCGGTTGCTTTTTTTAAAAATTCCCTACGACTGTTTTCGGAGATCTCCAGGTGGAGGTCTTTTTCTTTTTGTGAAATGATTTGAGTCTGGCAGGGTTGACAAGAGCAGGCTGATGTATGGACGATCATGGTATAAATTACTTTTTAGATAAAGGATAAATGAATTGTTGCCAAAATTTGCGCGGGAATTTCTCATCACCATCAAAGCCCAATTTTTCATCGCGGCCATTTTTGGGTAGGTAAGCGGTTTTAAAAATGTAATCCCAAATGCTAAGGCTCAAGCCAAAATTCACACCGTACCTAACTGGCAATTCCTTGGCGTGATGCCAGATGTGCATAGCAGGGTTATTAAATAGATATTTCAAAGGCCCAAAAGTGATGTAGAGGTTCGAATGGTTTAAGTGACCAATGGCTACCGCTATGATATGAATGACAAAGAAATCCTGTAAGCCGAAGCCGATCATAGCCAGGGGAATGTATTGAAGGGTTTTGTAAATAACTGTTTCCATCCAGTGGAAACGCAGGTGCGCGGCAAACCCCATTTCTTCAACAGAGTGATGTACTTTGTGAAACTCCCACATCCATGATACCCGGTGCAACATGCGATGAATGTTCCATTGGATGAAGTCCGCCACCACAAACATCAAAAGCAATTTTGCCCAAGAAGGCCAGCTTTGCACCGCGAGGGCGGGAAGATTGGTAATGCCAAATAAAGATAAAATGTCATTGAAAGCATTTACAACTATATTGGAAATGGCATTGTAGCCAATAAGAGAAAACAAAAAAAAGTTAAAGAACATGTAGAAGCCATCCATCCAAAAATCTTTGCGGAAAACAGCCTGCTTATTTCGCCACGGTACAATTACCTCCAACAGCCAAACAAAGAGAGACAAGCCCACCAGCCACCAGAAGTAATTATGCCACGAAGGATTTGCCACTTCGCTTACCAGGTAATTCCAGTAGCCGGAGTATGAGTCAACTATAATTTTCCAATAATTTTCCATCTTACTATGTATTGAAAAATGTTATCAATAGTACAGTGGTTCTGATGTAGACTTTATTTAGTGAAACACGTAGTTGCTTGATCTTAGTTGTCATACTACTTCGCATTACTTAGGGACATTTCTAAAAACCCTGCCTTTGACCACCTCATCCCTGCCTACCGGCAGGCAGGCTCAATCCTTCTCCATCCCGATAGCTATCGGGAGAGAAGGCAAAAGGAGTTTTTAGAGATGCCCTTAAGCAACATTATCGCGCAAGCAATGTAGTACTTAGTAAACCTTTTCACCTTTGTTCAGCCATATTCCCCACGACTTGCTGTAGCCGTGAACACGCTTGGTGGATTGGCCATTTGAATCGATCACAGGGTTACCTTGGTTCACCCATTCGAAAATGCCCCCGTATAAGTTTGATACATGCGTGAAGCCTTCCTTCTTTAGTTTTTCGGCAATCTTTTCGCTGCGATAGCCCACGGAACAATACACTACTATCTTAGTATTCTTATCCAGGTTTTTAACAGTGCTCACATTAAATTGATCATACCCAATGCTAATTGCGTTGGCGATATGACTTACCCCATACTCAGCAGGTTCACGCGCATCCAGCAACGTTACATCGCTCATGACTTTCAATTTTTTTATCGATACTTCGGGTACTGAGTGCGAAAGTATAGTTTTGAGCATGGCATTATAAGTACCACTCTCAACTTGGGCGCGGGTTTGAAAGAAAATCATCACTAAGAATAATAATAACTTACTGCGTATCATTTCAATATTGCTTTGTTGGCATTTTTCCAGGCGCTCATGCCGCCCTGTAAATCATAGACTTCCTTAAAATTCAATTCAGCCAGTATTTTGGATGCAGAACTGCTACGGCCACCGACTGCACAGTACAAAAATATAGGTTTGTTTTTATCCAATTTACTGAGATGTAGTTTAAAATCCTTCTTGTAGAAGTCGATGAGCGTGGCATTTGCCAGGTGACCTTGAGTATACTCGCTTTCAGTGCGCACATCGAGCAGAGTTCTTTCTCTAACGGATTCCATTTTTTTTTCAAAGTCATTGGCATTGAGAACTTGAGACGATTGTGCGCTCGCACTTGTCATCACGAAAAGTAGAACAGCCGTTAATGACCATAACTTAAAAGCATCTCTAAAAACTCCTTTTGACCCTTCTCCTTTTGGAGAAGGATTGGGGATGAGGTGGTCAAAGGCAAGGTTTTTAGAGATGCCCTTTAATGTATTCATGTTCATGTATATTAGTATTGAATAATTATAAGGCTTAAAAAAGTGAGGCAGGCGCAGACAAAAGGCATGAAAAATTAAACTCTTGCATATATTTTGGAATGAATGATTTTATAAAAATGCAGGTTTTTACTATTTAGTTCTGTGACTTTGGTTACAATACCTTGAAATAGCTACTTTTAAATTTACTCTACTCAATCTTATTTCTATGTATCAAAACGTTGACAACGCCAAATTTAAAATGCTGATGAAGCAACCGAATACACTGATTTTTGATGTGCGCACCCCAAAAGAGAAAGCGGAGGGCTACATTTCAGGAGCCAAAGAATTTGCCGATATTAACAATACAGAGGAATTTGAAAAAGCTTTGCAACGGTTGGACAAAAGTAAGAACTACCTCGTGTACTGCCGCAGTGGTGCGCGTTCATCCAAAGCATGTAAGTTAATGGAAGAGAAAGGTTTTAAAGGCACGCTATACAACTTGGCGATGGGCATTACCGGGTGGGATGAGGCGAAAGCAGGAACATGATCACTTTGGCTGTCTTTGTTCGCCTAATTCTTTGCGCCTCTCTTGAATAGGTTTGAACGGCCCATATTTGTGTTGCGTATTGTCAAATCCATCCGCAAAGGGCCCGAACGGATGATCAACTGGTTTTTTGGAAATATCCGGCCAGTCCGTTAAAAGATCTTTTTTGGGCCTCGTCAATGAATTCACATAAGCGGCAAGATGCCAGGCTTCTTCATCCGTTAATTGAGGTTTATCAAAGGTTGCACCGAATGGCATGTTGGCTTTGATGTATCCTGCAAACCGGGAGAGTCGATACAATCCGGCACCATCGTTGTAACTTTCTTTGCCCCACAAAGGAGGGTTTGTCCAACCAATTCCGTCAGGGTTTAAAATTCCTTCACCATTTTTTCCATGACACACGCTACACTTTTCGTTATACAGCAGTTTTCCCTTGGCGGGATCAGCCGGTTGATCCAGGAAACCCAACTCCACAAGGCCAGATCCTTTCGGGCTTTCGCCTTTGGGAACACTGTTTCCTAACCAATTGATGTAGGCGACAATCGCTCTCATTTCGCGGCTATCATTAGATAATGCTTTGCCATTTAAGCTGCGCTCCAAACAATCATTCACACGCTTTTCAATAGTTTCTTCTGCACCTGAGCGTGCTCTGAATTTGGGATAGGTGGCGGCCACCGCACTATAATTATTTCCGAACGGTCTTGTGCCCGCATCGAGGTGACAGTTCTGGCAATTCATTCCATTGCTGATCATCCTTACTTTCCCTTTCGGCCCCAGGTACTCAGCGGTATGAGCAATCAGGTCTTTACCATACTTTATTTCATCACCCGTTGCGTCCGCAGGAAGGGTTGATACATCGGGGGCTCTCCAAACATCTGGAATAACAGAAGCATTGGTTATAGTTACAGGTATATTCTCTTTTGCAGAGAAGATGGATTGTAACCTTGCTGGCCCAATGATTAATGCGACTGCCATCAAACTTGCCAAGGCCAGGATGAGCAAGACAATGGTGAGGAGTGCATTGCTGATTTTGCTGATTTGATTTGTATCAAAAGGCTTTCTTTCCATATCGGTTTCTAAGAAGGCAAGGAAATCACCGGGAAAAAGGGAGTCAATTTGATTGCCGCTACTCTATGCACTTTAAAAACAGGCACTATCTTATTGGATGATGAGCAATGTGTTGTTGAAAATTAATGTGGAAGCTTTTCGTAAAGTAAACCGTACAGCCATGTGCCGCCAATTGCGCTAAGAAGTGTAACGATTACGACCAGAAAACCACTGCCTATTTGAGCGAACAAAGGCCCCGGACAAGCCCCTGTTATTGCCCAGCCTAAGCCAAACATAGTGCCACCAATCACATTGCCCCAATCAAATTTTTTATCGTGAAATACAACTGTTTCCCCTTGCATAGTTTTAATCTTGAACTTTTTGATGATCCATACGGAGAGCATCCCCACGGCTACCGCTGTGCCTATTACACCGTACATATGAAAGGAATGGAGACGGAACATTTCCTGTATGCGGTACCACGAAATAATTTCTGCCTTCACAAAAACAATTCCAAATAAAATGCCCACTGCCATATATTTGATATTGGAGCCTATCAATGTTTCTTTGGCAATCTGATCATTGGGCGCTTCGCATTCCATCGGATGATCAATCACTAAGGGCGTGCTTTTTAAAGTATGATTTGAACTTTGCATAACGTCTTATAAGATTTTAGATTATAAAAATTTCATGATCCAGGGAAAGATAAGGTGTACCATAGCAAAGCCACCTGCCATAAAGCAACACGTAGCTACCAGCGATGGCCATTGCAGTGTAGACAAGCCCATGATGGCATGACCTGACGTGCAGCCACCAGCATAGCGTGTGCCGAAGCCTACCAGGAACCCACCGATAACAAAGAAAACCAGACCTTTGAGGGTAAAAATATTTTCAATACTAAAGATGGATGCCGGCATTAAGTTGCTATCCACTTGAATGTTTAATGCCTCCAGGTCTTTGGCCGTTTGTGCTGCTACCTGAATAGGGTCTGGATTGCTTAGCAACTGCGCAGCTACTATGCCACCCACCAGCACACCGCCCACAAAAAACAAGTTCCATACTTCCCTCTTCCATTCATATTGAAAAAAAGGAATTTTGGCAGGTATGCAGGCTGCACAAATGTGACGAAGCGAAGATGAGATACCGAAGTGTTTATTTCCCAATAATAAAAGCGTAGGTACAGTAAGGCCGATCAAAATTCCCGCCACATACCAGGGCCACGGTTGTTGTATTATTTCCAGCATATTGAGTGAAGTTTAATTGTTACCATAAAACCTTTTTACTTCAACCTGAAGGCAGTTGAATTGGTTCGAAATTGAATAAGGGTTATCTCTTTTTTAGCTTTTTCTTTTTTTTATCAGCAATCAGCTTGTCAAGCTTTTCTTCCAATTCGGTAAGCTTCTTAATAATAATGATGTGGGTATGTCTTGCGTCAATGCCAACTACACTCTCTTTGCTGTGAATGTAATTACCGATGGCTTCGTAGTCCGGATGATCTTTTGCAATAAGTCCCTTTGATAATTTGCTCATTTTTTTAAAACTTTTAATCTCAATTTTTATGACCCTTTAATCCGTATAGCAAACTGCTTGGCATCAAATTTATTCATCAGGCGATCCCTTTCAAAATTTTATTCCGGCATGCCTTAGTCAACAATACTTCTCAATGGCCGCATGCTTCTTTAATTGGTAAACTCAGCTGGTATCATTTACATTACCGTAGCCACACTTCTTAAAGCAAAAACTCTTTGCCCAAGATGAAAAGCCCGATAACCAACACAAACCATCCAAAAAAAGGTTTCAGTTTTTCGTCACTGACAAATTTAGTGAGATAGCTTCCAATAAGAATACCGGCCATGGCAAAAGCAGAGAAGATAAGCATGAAAGGGTAATCAATCACAAGGCCAGAGCCTAAGTCTCCTGTAAATCCAATCAATGATTTAAGAGCTATGATAAGCAAGGAAGTGCCCACAGCTTGTTTCATAGGCAAGCCTGTTAACAAGACCAAGGCAGGAATTATTAGAAAACCACCGCCAGCACCAACCAATCCGGTAACACCGCCTACTAAAAGCCCCTCTACAAAAATCAGAGGATAGTTGTATTTTATTTCTTTATTTTCGATTGCTTCTTTTCTTGGCTTAAGGATCATGGTGATGGATGCCACCAACATTAGTATGGCGAACAACATCATTACAAAGAGAGGCTTGGTAAATGAAAAGGAGCTAGTTGAGAAAACAGGATCAGGAATAAAAGGTAAAATGAACTTACGCACGGCATACACTGAAAGAACTGAGGGCACACCAAAAATCAAAGCTGTTCTAAGATGAATATTACCACTCTTAAAGTGACTAAGTGAACCAACCAAACTGGTTAGCCCAACTACGAATAAGGAATAGGATGTCGAAACTATCGGGTTAACTCCAAATAGATAAACTAGAATTGGAACTGTAAGGATAGAACCTCCGCCACCAATTAAACCCAACGATAGCCCCATCAGGATGGACGCTGCATAGCCAATAAACTCCATGTTGCCGCCTGCTATTTGATGATGAGAGTGCCGAAGAGCAAACAAAGAGGACAGAAGCTAGGGCTATCGGCAAAGCCCATATTTTTTTTCATTGCTGTGGATTTTTATGCAAACCTACAGGGCGCGATGATGGTATTCAGTAACTAAAGTCACACAGCGGAAAGAACCTTAATCTTATTTCTTGAAAGCGCAATCTTCTCTTTTTTCTCCAATTGCTTCAATAGCCTGGAAACAACTTCGCGTGCGGTGCCTAATTCATCGGCTACTTGCTGGTGCGTTATGTTTAGTTCAGAAGTATGGAGCATTTTTACTTTTGTTTTCAAGAGATCCCATAGCCGGACGTCAACGTTTTGAAAGACCACAGCATTAATTACGGAGAGAAGCTCCTCAAACCTTCTGTTGTAAAGTTGAAAAATGAATTCGAGCCAGGCCGAATTATCGCGGATTAAATCAATTGCTTTGTGTACGGGTAAGATCAAGACCTCCGCTTGTTCTTCTACTACCGCCCGTATTTTACTGGTACCATTGCAGGCCGCACCAAGAAAGGACATCACGCAACTTTCACCCGGTTTGATGTAATAAAGTAAAATTTCTTTACCCTCTTCATCCAACTTGAAAACTTTGATAGACCCGCTAAGAACGATAGGTACATTTTTAATGTAGTCGTGCTCTTCAATAATCACTGTATCGGGGGCAAATGAACGTACAGAGCCCTCTTTCAGGAGTTGATCAAGCAGGTCTTTACGAATAAATGCGTCAGTAGCTTGTTCTGTCATTATTAATGATTTAAGAGCAAAGAACAGTAATTCTAAGCGAAAAATTCAGATTTTGAAATGTTCATGTCGAGATCGATCATACGCTTCCAGCCTGCAAAAAAGTAAGAGGTATTGACAATCTGTGATAGATGTAAGACTATTCCATTAGTATGTAATCTTTTAGGGTTTGACTATCTCTTTCTTTGTCTTTTAAATCATTCTTCAATTCGGTTTAATCAAAAGTGGCGAAGACGAACCTAAAGACTTAGTAAAATGAGAAAAGCAAAAACTATTTTATTAGTTGATGATGATGAGGACGATCAACTCTTTTTCATAAAAGCACTCAGTGAAATCGATAATGCAACATTATACACTGTAGCTAACAACGGAAAAGAGGCTCTTGACACACTTGAAAACTCTGCCATTCCTCCATCCCTAATTTTTATGGATATTAATATGCCCATGATGAACGGAATTGAATGTTTGGCGGAGATTATTCAAAATCCACAGACAAGAAATATACCCGTTATTTTTCTTTCAACCGACCAAAGTCAAATAGAGCCAGCCCGAAAGCTCGGTGCAAAGGCATTTATAAGTAAAACGGCCAATGTTAAACAGCTACGCGAGCAAATTGAGCGAATGATCAACTTAGACTTTATTACCGAAAGTCACATAGCGGATCAAACTTTTAGAACTGCATTTCAATTTTCAGCATCTCTGCCTTAATTTTACGGGATAATTTAACTACCCCATTATGAAAAATATTTATAGACATACAGAAAGAGGCTTTGAAAAACTTACCTCTGTTGCTATTGCTATACTTGGCAATTCCATCACTTTTATTCTTGCCCTGTGCACAGTAATATTCTTTCTCAGCAACGAGATGTTTTATACACAAGATATTCATTACAGCATTGGAGATGTGATTCTTGGCGTTACTTTTTTAAGTCTATTTATTATTCAAAAATCATTTAATCGTTTCTCCGCTTCTCTTCATATAAAAGTGAATGAACTTGTAGCATCGCACGAGCCTGCAAGCAATGCGGTAATGAATGTGGGAGAAAAAACCGAACATGAAATAACCGAACTTTCAAAAGAATACGCTGAACTGGCTGAGCAAGCAACAGAAGAACAGGCAACTGAGGAGGAAACAAGAAAAGACTAAACTCATCTTTTTGAAACTAGATTTGCATTTCAGGTGACCTATTCAGGTAGCGTGATGTTGCGTTTTATTGAAAATAGATTCTCCTCTGTATTTTTAATTCTATCCTATAATAGCCTGACAGAGTAAAAGTTTTCCCATCGAGTTAAATTGGTAAAGCAATAGCTTTCAATCCTGAAATCAGTAAAGTATGTAAAGCGCTTTCATTATTATGTAATGCTTTGCAGTGGCAATCATCCTTCTTTTGTGAATCGAATCGAAGCTAATGTGTTTAACGGTGCGCAATGTTGCAGCTGGAAAATTTAGCCGTCAGCGAAGATTTAACAAACAAAATATGGAAGCCAAAAAATTATTAACAACCATTGCTATTCTATCCGGCATTTTTATGTTCGGGTGCGATAATTTAAATCTTGACCCGTCACCTTCTGGGACAGATCCAAATGCATTTTCCCTTAAAACCACAGATCGAAATCTTGCCAGAAGTTTGCAGTTGACAGTGCCACTTGTCGGGGCATCCAACTTCGCAGTATTGGCTGGAACAACGGTTACCAATGATGGATTGTCAGTTATCACTGGAGATTTGGGTGTCAGCCCTGGCACCGCCATCACCGGCTTCCAACCAACACCGTTAAACACTATCGCAGGTCCAGGTACAGTAACAGCGGGGCTTGGCGTAGTAAACGGTACTATATATGCGGGAGGTTCTGTTGCAGCGCAGGCTCATAATGATGCTGTTACTGCATATAATTACCTGGTAGCTCAGACTCCTGATACCACCTACTCGGGTGTTTCTCAGTTGGATGGCCTCACATTCACTCCTGGCATTTATAGTTTTGCTCCTTCTGCCAATTTACAAGTCAATGGAACGGTTTATCTTGACTTCCAGGGAAACAGCGATGCGCAGTTTATTTTCCAAATGGGAACCACACTTGTAACAATGACGGGTTCCAATGTCATCGCCCTTAATAATAATAACCAAACTTGCAGTGGTTCGAACGTGTATTGGGCTGTTGGTTCGTCCGCGACTATCGATGGGGCTCAGTTCATAGGAAACGTAATAGCAACAACCACTATTACAATGACCTCAGGTGCAAGCGTGTCTGGTAGAATATGGGCTTTGAATGGCGCAGTGACTATGATTAGCAACACCATATCGGTTTGCAGCAGTTCTGTTGGAGGCACACCTCCATCTAAGCCTTGTAAAGATTTCATTACCGGTGGTGGATGGATTGATGGGCCAAAAGGTGGCAAAGCAACCTTTGGCGTTTCTGGGGGCATCAAGAACGACAAGTTCTGGGGTCAGCTCTCCTACAATGACCACGATGGTATGAAAGTTAAGAGTACCAGCGTTACGGCTTACATGTTAATTAATTCTGTAACACGCCAAATAGAGGGTATTGCTAAGGTCAACGGAAAAGGTTCTTTCGCTTACAAGATTGTTCTTGTGGACAATGGTGAGCCAGGCAACAACGACAGCTTCAATCTGGAACTCTCGAACGGTTACAAGGCTTCAGGCATTCTGAATGGCGGCAACATCCAACTCCATATGAAATGTGGAGCGGGTGATGATAAAGATGATGAAGAGAACTGTAATGATGAAGACGAAAAAGAAGGTCATAAAAATTCCGACTAACGATCATGACAGGATCATCATTTGCGGAATAGTAACATTCGCAGGTTAAAGAAACGTTGTCCCGATAATTTATCGGGACAATTTTTTTTAAGGGTATCTCTGTAAATCCCATTGCCCATTGAGATTATAGAGGTAAACGTTTTTTAAGATACTAAAACAAAAGCATCTACTATTTGCAAGAACATGGATGAATCATACTGTCATTCTCGGAATGACAGTATGAAAAATCAGTAATGTATGTAAAGCTCTTTTTTTTGTATGTAATACTTTGCAGTGTCAATCATTCTTCTTTTGTGTAGTCAAATCGAAGCTAATGTGTTTAACGGTGCGCAACGTTGCAGCTGGAAAAATTAACCATAGGTGGAGATAAAAACAAAAAAATGAGAGCCAAAAAACTTTTCACAACCATTGCCATCCTATCCGGCATTTTAATGATCGGATGCGATAATTTAAATCTTGAACCGTCATCGGGGACAAATCCAAACGATTTTTCTCCTAAAGCCACGGATCAAAATCTTGCTATTGGCGCATTGCCAAGCGTAAACCTTGGGGTTGCAGGCGACTTTGTGATTCTATCAAAATCCGGAATTACAGATGTCTATAAATCTGATATTACCGGGGATGTTGGA
>JANOLM010000063.1:0-3962 GCA_031419815.1 Bacteroidia bacterium | reverse complement strand
CACAGGTCTCATGCATATTGCTGCCGCTTTTAAGAAAGAAATTTTTAGCATTTGGGGAAACACCATACCCGAATTTGGAATGTACCCTTACCGAACTAAGTTCACCGTTTTGGAAAACATCAAACTTTCTTGTAGGCCATGTTCTAAGATAGGATACAATGAATGTCCTAAAAAACATTTTAAATGTATGAAGGAGATTGTTTTAGATTTCTATTTGCCATAAGCCACCTAAAACTTAAGAAGCCCACTGCGGCATTATCTTTGATGCAAGCAAATAAAGTGTTTCTTCCATTGAGTTGTAATCTTTGAGAGGACAGAATTTTTTCTCTCCGGTTAATAGGCTCTCACCAACTTCCCATCCATATAATTTACATACGCCTTATTGGCTACATTCATCCCTCCGTGTGTGGGATAGTTGCCTGTGAAGTACCAATCACCTGTATGATTTGGGATTGCTTTGTGAAGGTTGTCAATCGTTTGGAATACAATTTGTACATCGGCATTTATATCTGACGGACGCACAATGTCAGAGATTTTATCAGAAACTTCCTCGTAGGTAAATTGTTCGTATAGTTTCTTTACATAGTTGTCCATTTGTCCAGTGGTCTTTGATTGGAGGCACTGCTCGTAAACTTCTCCCAACAGATAATCTTTTCCATGTTCTTTGATCAACTGGATCATCGCCCTGAAGGCCACGAAGTCGCCCATGCGGCTCATATCGATTCCGTAGCAATCTGGAAAACGTATTTGAGGAGATGAAGAAACGACTACAATTCTCTTGGGTCCTAACCGGTCTAACATTTTTAGGATACTTTTTTCGAGTGTCGTGCCACGAACAATTGAATCATCGATAACCACCAGCGTATCCTTTCCCTTGTTCACTACTTCGTAGGTAGTGTCATAAACATGGGCTACCAAGTCATCGCGATGAGCATCATCGGTAATAAACGTTCTCAACTTTACATCTTTCAGCACAATCTTTTCAATCCGAGGCCTAAGTGAAAGTATATCATCTAACGAATCCATAGATGGCTTTCCGTCCAGGATAATGTCTTTTTGTCGGCTGATCATGTAATCTTCTATGCCAGCCATCATTCCAAGAAAAGCAGTTTCGGCAGTATTGGGAATATAAGAGAAGATGGTATTCTTAAGATCGAAGTTGATTGCTTTAAGAATCTGCGGCACCAAAAGGCGACCTAATTGTTTGCGCTCTTTATAAATTTCCGGATCGGTGCCACGGGAAAAATAGATGCGTTCAAAACTGCAGGAGGTTTTTTCTACTGGACTGAGAACCTGATGTTGGGCATATTCTCCGCTTTTTGTAATTACCAAGGCATTACCTGGTTCTATTTCTTTTATTTGGTTGTAATCAACATTAAACGCTGTTTTGATAGCCGGTTTTTCTGAGGCCACCACGACTATTTCATCATCGGCATAGTAATAAGCAGGCCTAATTCCTGAGGGATCTCTCATTACAAATGAAGAACCCGATCCGATGAGGCCCGCCATTGTATAGCCGCCATCAAAATCTTTGCACGCACGCCTTAACATGCGGGGCAAGTCAATTTCGTTTTCTATAATTTCGGAAACCTCTTTGTTTGTATAGTCATCTTTGTATTTCTGAAAAAGAGATTCTACTTCTTCATCCAAAAAGTGACCTATTTTTTCCATCACCGTTACGGTATCCACTTTTTCTTTGGGATGTTGGCCTAGATCAACAAGAATGTTGAAAAGCTCATCCACATTGGTCATGTTGAAGTTACCCGCCATTACCAGGTTGCGGCTACGCCAGTTATTCTGACGTAGGAATGGATGAACATTTTCAATGCTATTAAAGCCATGCGTTCCATATCGCAAGTGACCTAACCAGAGTTCACCGGAAAATGCAACGTTTTGTTTCAGCCATTTTTCATCCCTGAATTTTTCCTTCCCTTCTTTCTGGGCCTTCTTAAATTTTTTGCCAATTTTTTTAAACAGATGTGCAACAGGCTGGGGTTTGATAGAACGATAGCGGCTGAAAAAACGGTATCCTGGTTTTTGATCAATCTTAATGTTGGCAATCCCTGCTCCATCCTGGCCGCGATTGTGCTGTTTTTCCATTAAAATATACATCTTGTTCATGGCGTAGGTGGTGCCATACTTTTCGATGTAGTACGAAAGCGGCTTTCGCAATCGAATCAAGGCTATTCCGCATTCGTGTAGGATGGTATCGCTCATAGTTCAGAGATTTGGATTGCTCCAGGCAGTAATTCAACACAAAAGTAACTCGATTAATTCAAACATCAACTTCGCCTTAAATGCAATTTTTATCGTAGCGGATGGATCGCAGTGCCATAGGGTAACGCGGTGACACGACTTTCCAAAACAATAGTTAATTTCGCGCACCATTTTATTATGATTGAAACTGATATTATTATTATTGGAGCGGGGCCGGTAGGTCTATTCACCGTTTTCGAAGCGGGACTTTTAAAACTAAAGTGCCACCTCATCGATTCTTTACCGGTGCCGGGGGGACAATTGATTGAAATCTATCCGAAAAAACCGATATACGATATCCCCGGCTACCCGATTATAAATGCGGGCGAGTTGGTGGACAGGCTAATGGAGCAGTGTGCGATCTTTAAACCCGGTTTTACCTTGGGCGAATCGGCTATGAGTTTGGACCAAACGGATGATGGTAAATATATTGTCACTACTATAAAAGGCACCCAGCATAAAGCATCTATTGTAATTATTGCGGGAGGCTTGGGTGTTTTTGAACCTCGTAAACCACCCATCGAAAATTTAGAGAAGTATGAGGACAAAGGCGTGGAGTACATCATCCGCGATCCTGAATTTTATAAAGGCAAAAGAGTTGTCGTATCGGGTGGAGGAGATTCTGCTTTGGATTGGTCTATTTATTTAGTTGAAAATAAAATTATCAGCGAGCTTGTCTTGGTGCATCGCAGGACTTCGTTCCGTGGACATTTGGATTCAGTTCAGAAAGTGATGGACATGGCCGCAGCCGGAAAAATAAAATTGATTACAGAAGCAGAAGTGGTGGGCATTAATGGAAGTGAAAAATTAGAATCGGTTACCATTAAACATAACACGCTTGGTGATATAGTGAAAGTGACTGATCACTTTGTTCCACTTTTTGGGTTGACACCAAGCCTTGGCCCTATTGGTAATTGGGGGTTGAGCATTGAAAAAAATGCTGTGAAAGTGGATACGTTCGACTATTCAACAAACCGAAAAGGAGTGTATGCCGTTGGCGACATCAACACATATCCAGGCAAATTAAAATTGATCTTGTGTGGTTTCCACGAAGGCACATTAGCAGTGCAGTCGGCTTTTGCCAGAATTTATCCTAACAAAAAAAATGTATTGAAGTACACCACCGTTAACGGAGTCACTGGATTTTAAAGAAGCAAGATCATGGAGAACACTATAAAAGTTACCATCATCGACCGCGAAGGTGTGTCACATCATTTAGATGCCCCCACCGACATGAACATGAATATCATGGAAATCTGCAAGGCCTATGAATTGCCTGTGGAGGGTATTTGCGGTGGCATGGCTTTGTGTGCCTCGTGTCAAGTATATGTAGAATCGAAAACGCCACTGCCTGAGCAGAGCGAATCCGAACTTGGAATGTTAGATGAGGCTTTTCACGTAAAAGAAAATAGCCGGCTTGGTTGTCAGATTCGCATCCGTTCAGAAATTGATGGGATAGTATTGAGGTTAGCGCCTTAGCCTAAAAAGTAAGCAGCTTCGCCTTTGCTTTCTGGCTAGTGGGCATCTCTAAAAACCTTGCCTTTGACCACCTCATCCTCAATCCTTCTACCAATGAACTCAGTGTCACCTCACCCCCACCCTCTCCGAAACGGCTACCGTTAGGACACATGTTTTGATAGATATGCTCCAGAGGAGCAACCTGTTTATAGAAGTAGAATTCAATTTGAAGAGTCTGGCTCCGGAGG
>JANOLM010000062.1:0-9516 GCA_031419815.1 Bacteroidia bacterium | reverse complement strand
GGTTCAATCCTTATTTAATGGCAGTGCGGCCGTTGTGCAGAACGGAATTTTTTCGAATAACACGGAATACATATCACCAACGCTGGAATTAAATTATCAGGCAACTGAGAAAATGGGAATATCAGGGTCAGGCGGATTTGCTTTAGCGGGCCGAAATATTTTGGCTTCTCCGAATTGGAGTTTGGGATTTTATTTTAAGTTGTGACTTAAAAAAGCAGAGTGGTATGAATAAAAAAAGGTGCTTTAGAAATAAAGCACCTTTTTTCAAATGCGATCACATCTATAACTTGGCAAGTTCTTCAACAAGATCAATTAATTTATTTGAATAGCCCCACTCGTTATCATACCAGGCCACTACCTTCACAAACTTATCATTCAACGCAATTCCTGCCTTGGCATCAAAAATACAAGTGCGAGCATCTCCCAGGAAGTCTTGGGATACTACATCATCTTCAGTATAACCAAGTATGCCTTTAAGCTCGCCCTCGGAAGCTTCTTTCATGGCTGTTTTTATTTGTTCATAAGTCGCGGCTTTTTCTAATCTTACCGTTAGGTCAACAACAGAGACATCGGCAACGGGAACGCGGAACGACATACCAGTGAGTTTACCTTTTAGTTCAGGAATTACAAGAGCTACAGCTTTAGCTGCACCTGTTGAAGAAGGGATGATATTTTGATACGCACCACGTCCGCCTCTCCAATCTTTGCCAGATGGGCTGTCCACCGTCTTCTGGGTGGCCGTTACAGCATGCACTGTACTCATTAAGCCTTCCAAAATTCCGAATTTGTCATTCAACACTTTAGCAAGAGGCGCCAGGCAGTTAGTTGTGCAAGATGCATTTGAAACTATAGTGTTCTGGGCTGTAAGTTTTTTATGGTTAACACCCATTACAAATGTTGGGGTATCGTCTTTTGCCGGGGCAGACATCACCACTTTCTTTGCACCGGCAGTAATATGCTTTTGGGCATCTGCCTGTGTCAGGAACAATCCTGTTGATTCAATAACAATTTCAGCACCTACTTCTGACCACTTCAAATTTGCAGGATCTTTCTCTGCTGTGACACGGATTTTTTTTCCGTTCACAATTAGTTGTCCATCTTTTACTTCAACTGTTCCATCAAAGCGACCGTGGGTAGAGTCATATTTCAGCATGTAAGCCATATAATCTGGCTCAACAAGGTCATTGATTCCTACTATTTCAATATCCTTCCGGTTAACTGCCGCCCTAAATGCAAGTCTACCAATTCGGCCAAAGCCATTGATTCCAATTTTTGTCATTTGTATTGCGTTTAAATTTCAAGAGATCAAAAATAGAATACTGGAACGCCAAAACCAATTTGAAAACGAAGAGCATTTTTCAATTGGGTTGCAATCGGTTTCAATATATAGATTGACCTTCTAAAGTTTTTTTTCCGAAGCAATCTGACGTGGCAGTTGTTGACTCAGTCTGGTATTTTCATTCGTTTTAGTTAAATTTCCTGTAAAATCGGATGGAAGAAAGTCAAAGTCCGGTTAGCGTTGGCTTCATCTGATTTCACCTAAAACACAGTGTGTAAACTCGTTTTTATATCGTTTTTAGTTTTGGCCTCACGTGTTCCTGCCTATGCTCAGGTTTTGCAGGTGGATCAACAGCGTGACGAACAAATATTATTTTTAAAGCAGTTAGAATATTTAATTGATTCGACTAACACGTTAGATTTTCAAACTATTTCAAGTCCGTCTTTTGAAAATCAATTCTTAAAACATGACTCTTATAAGAATGAAGATTTTCGTGTGAATGCGTCCTATTGGTTAAGGATTCCCGTTCACCATATTCCCAACACCGGTAAAATTTGGTTGTTTGAATTTTACGATCAAACTATCGACCAAATTGAAGCTTATGTTCCTTCTGCTGATCACTCTTATGTCAAAGCCTTGATGGGTGATCAGTATCCATTTTCTAAACGGAAATTCGAGCATAAGAATTTTGAGATTCAATTGAGCATGAGCAGCGATACAGTTGCTGTCTATTATTTCAAGGTAAGATCGCATGAGTTTGCCGACATACGGATAGCGTTTCGATCAGTGGATCGGTTTATCAACTATGCCCTCAATGAGTATTTTCTCTATGGTACATTTTATGGGATGATCCTGATCATTTCACTTTATAATTTTCTGGTATATCTGGCCATTCGTGAGATAAAAAATATTTACTACATTTTTTATATCCTGAGTGTTGCTCTTTATGCGATGAGCCTTGACGGTATAGGATTTCAATATCTCTGGCCAGGTCATGCAGAGTGGAATGATTACGCTATCGGTATTTCACTCTATTCGTTGATTCTTTGGGCGCTCGTTTTCACGCGTAGATTTCTCAGCACCCACACTAACTCTCCTTTTCTGGATAGAGCATTAATAGCAATGATCATCATACGATCAGTAGTCTTCTTGACTGAATTATTTTTCTTTCCCGAATTCTTTGCTTATCGCGCCATTGAGATAGTGCCGCTTTCACTTATTTTCTTTACCGGTATAAAGGTGTGGCAACGAGGCTATAGACCTGCCAGGTTTTTTGTTATTGCCTATGGATTATTGCTACTGGGTTTCCTTTTAAGAACATTGGTCTATTTCAATATCCTATCACTTACAACGCTTTCACACTATAGTCTTCACCTCAGTTTTGTGATTGAGATGTTGCTACTCACATTTGCCCTGGGCGATAGGATTTCTATTCTAAAGGATAATCGTGACCGTGCTCTGCGAAGGATTATTCTTCAGCATGAAGTAAATATGAAACTGAAGGATAAGGTGAACCGTGTGCTTGAACATAAAGTAGGTGAGCGCACCACTGAGCTGAATCATAAAAACGCTGAACTGGAAGAGAGTAATCAAAAGCTCATGCAGCAAAAGCAGGAAATCAATCAGATCAATTCTATATTGGATCTGGACAATTGGAAACTTAAAAATAGAATTAAGGAAGTACTAGAAGAGCGGCTCCAGGAGAAAGTGATGGACTACAATGAATTCAAAACACTATATCCCGATACGCTATCCTGCTACCGCTTTTTGGAAATAATTAAGTGGGAGAAGGGTTTCCACTGCAGGAAATGTGGCAATGAAAAATATTTTGATGGCGCACAGAAATTTGCGAGACGTTGTACCCGATGTGGGTACAACGAGTCAATTACTTTATTTACAATTTTTCAGGGCATAAAATTTCCGATTGAAAAAGCATTCTACATCGCTTACGTTGCCGTATCCGGTAAAAAGGAACTGACCTTGGAATTGCTAGCAACCCATCTTGACTTAAGAACAAACACAGTCTGGAGTTTCAAACGCAAGGTCATTGAAAGTATCCAAGAGTTAGAGGATCAGGGAAAACGACCCAATACCCATCGGTGGGAGGACGTTATTCTGCATCTGGAGAAAGAAACCAAGGGGCCAGGCAGAGGTAAAAAGCTTTTGCAAAGGATTCTTTTTGCGAAGCCACTGTAATACCTGCCAAAATGGTTGTGTTTTTTAAGCAAAATACAGCAATCATTTTCTGTAAAATAGCTATGAAAACGATTGAAATCAATGTTTTTAATGCGTTAAAATGTTACTCCTAATTGGAATGATCTGAGGAGAGTTTTTATCGGTTTTCGATTAAATATTCTTTTAATAAGTTGGTTCGTTATAAATTCAGTGTGTAAAACAGATTAGATACAATAGAATTTGACGCAACCGAATATGCTTAAATCGTTGATATTTACCTCTTTATGCCTGATTCAGCTTCAGGCTGTGGCTCAAGTAAGGGTAATTAGTGGAAAGGTTTCTTCTAAAGAAGACAATCAACCTCTGCCTGGAGTGAATATTATCATTCCGGGAACAACAAGAGGCTCAACTACTGATTTTGATGGAAATTATAAGGTTGAGGTTAGCGATGCCGATAAATCATTAGCCTTTTCATTCATTGGCTACAAAACCCAAATTATAGAGATTTCAGGGATAACTACTCTGAACATGGTATTGGAAACCGATTCTGAGCTTCTCGAGGAGATTGTGGTGATAGGGTATGGTACCGTGCGTAAGTCAGACCTAACCGGAGCTGTTGCCTCTGTTAAAGGATCGGATCTAATAAAAATCCCTTCTGCCTCTGCGATTCAAGCACTTCAGGGCAAAATTTCGGGTGTACAAATTACAAGCGCATCCGGTGCTCCTGGGGCGGGTGCTATTGTTCGTATCAGGGGTGTGGGCACTTTCAATAATTCGTCACCTATTTATGTATTGGACGGTGTCATTTTGGACAACATAGATTTTCTTAATTCAGGTGATATTCAATCCATGGAAGTGCTAAAGGACGCTTCTGCTACCGCTATTTATGGTTCAAGGGGAGCAAACGGAGTCATTATAGTCACCACAAAAAAAGGTGTGATAGGGCAGGAGTATCCCACGATATCAGTCAATGCCGATTACAGTATACAGCAGTTACCAAAGAAAATAGATTTATTAAATGGAAAGGAATTTGCAACTATTGCGAATGAAATTGCTGCGGGATCCTTCAACAATGTGGATGCAGTAGCGAACACAGATTGGCAAGACCAGATTTTCAGAACAGCTCCTATTCAAAACTATCAGATTTCTGCGGCAGGCGCATCATCGAAGATTCAATACTATTTTGGCGTGGGATACTTTAAACAGGAAGGTATCATTGCAAAGTCCAATTATGAAAGGCTTACCATAAAACTAAATAACACCTACAACCTATCGAAATCAATTAGGCTGGGCAACAATCTTGCCTTCTCGCCAACTCAACAGCAAAATACAGCAGGTGGTGCAGTGTTTGGTGTATATAGAGCTCAACCGGTTATCGCTCCTTACAAACCAGATGGAACCTATTCACCAGTCCCCGGGGTTGGAAATGTGTTGGCAGATATTGATTACACCAATAGTTTTGGTAAAGGGCTTCGCACAGTTGGTAACTTCTTTGTGGAGGCAGATTTTCTTAAAAATTTTACATTCAAGTCAAGCCTTGGTGTGGACATGGAGAGTAGCAGAAACCGCAGCTATACACCTGTGTTTTTTGTATCAACCCTTCAACAGAATGTGATAAATGATCTTAACAAATCTTACAGCGATAGGCTCTCGTTGTTATGGGAAAATACGGTAAGCTATAATCGCGAGTTTGGAAAGAATAGGTTAGCGGCAGTGGCAGGTTACACCACACAAGAGACTTCTTCCGAGCAATTCGAAGCCGCAGGACAAAATATCATTCGCGATGGGCAGGATTTTTGGTATCTCAATCCGAGCAACATAAATCCCAACACGATTAAAAACGAGGTGGATGCTGGTCAGAATTACTCTATGATGTCCTATCTCTTTAGAGCTAATTATAGTTACAATGAAAAGTATCTCTTCACCGCCACGTTCAGAAGGGATGGTTCATCTAAGTTTTCACAGAATAATCGTTATGCGGATTTTCCATCCCTTGCCCTTGGATGGAACGTGATCAATGAAGATTTTGTAAAGGGCATTTCTTTTTTGTCTGATCTTAAGGTAAGGGCAAGTTGGGGTATAATAGGAAATGAAAAAATTGCTTATGATCGCCAATATTCTCGTGTTAACAATGGTGTTAATGCCGTCTTTGGTTCAGGCGAAGCTATCTATCCGGGGTCAACCTATGGCGTATCGGGAAACCCCAATTTAAAATGGGAGAGTACACATCAGACCGATGTAGGGCTTGAGGCAAGTTTCTTTGGCAACAAGCTGACGACAGAATTTGATTTTTATCAGCGCAGCACACAGGATATTCTTATTGACCTTGCCGTGCCGGGCTATCTTGGCAACGGGGATGGAGCTGCTGTTACGTTCAATTCAGCAGTGGTGCTTAACAGAGGCCTTGAATATAATATTGGATGGAATGGTGAAGCAGGCGGGTTGAAGTATAGAATTGGTACGGTGGGCACCACCATCCACAATGAAGCCACGAAAGTTTCTGGCTTTGGTGGCACCGGGGATTGGGTACAAAATTCGTCAGGCACAACCCGCACCAGTGTGGGATTGCCGCTTGGATCTTTTTATGGGTACAAGGTAATAGGCGTTTTTCAAAACCAGTCTGACCTTGATTCTTATCCGCACCGCTCGGATGCTGAAATTGGATTTTTAAAATTTGAAGACACTAATAATGATGGCGTGTTGAATTCAGATGACCGTGTCAACATCGGCTCACCTATCCCAACCTTTATATATGGTCTTAGCTCTGAATTTTCTTTCAAGTCGTTAGATCTTTCTATAGATTTTCAAGGGCAACAAGGGAATAAGATTTATAATGCCAAAGAAACAATCCGGCCAGACCTTTACAATTTTGAGCAGCACGTTTTTGATCGTTGGAAAGGTGAGGGTACCACTAACGTTGAGCCCAAGGCTACTTCTGGCGGATATAATTTTCTCCCCTCCACGCGCTTTATTCAGGATGGCTCTTATTTCCGTCTTCGCAGTTTGACAGTCGGATATAATCTGCCAAAGTCCATTGCCGATAAAATAAAGATGAAAACCGCGCGTTTTTATTTGAGAGGCACAAATTTATTTACTTCCTCTAAATTTACAGGCTACACACCAGAAGTAGCAAGTGGTAATCCATTGGACACCGGAAGTGACTTTGGAGGTTATCCTATTCCAAGAGTTTATTCTGCTGGTTTTAACGTGACTTTTTAATCAATATGATCATGAAGAAAACGCTTTCATTAACTACTTATAGATTAACATTTGGGTTTCTTGTGCTGACGGGCATAATGTTGCCAACAGCATGCTCAGATTTTTTAGACAAGCCATTGCAGGGCGAATTGACTCAGGAAAGTTTCCCTACCACCGCAGCCGATGCTCTTTTAGCTACCCATGCGGTGTATAACATTACCCGTAGTTCAAGTTTCCATTTCGGATTATTTCCCATTATGGACATCATGTCCGATGATGGATACAAAGGCAGTAACCCATCAGATGCCGCTTCAGATGTTGGCCCTTATGATACCTTCAAACACATTCCCACAGAAGGCAACGTGAAGCGTTGGTGGAATACTTTGTATGAGGGAGTAAAACGTGCTAACGTAGTAATTGAAAAAGTTCCCACCATTACTATGGATGTAACATTGAGCAAACGTTATATCGCTGAGGCCAGCTACTTAAGGGCTTTATTTTATTTTGACTTAGTAAGGGCTTGGGGCGGTGTTCCCAAAGTTACTAGTGCCATTACGCAACCGGGCTTGGTGCGTGCATCATCAGATGAAATTTATCAGTTGATTGAGCAAGATCTTCTGTTGGCAATTTCTGGTCTTTCCGAAAAATCAGAAATGAGCGCTAACGATCTTGGCCGGGCAACTAAAGGTGCAGCGAAAGCATTACTGGCAAGGGTGTATCTCTTTAAGAAGGATTTTGTCAATGCAGAAAAGTATGCGTTGGAAGTAATTAACTCCGGACAATATAACCTTGAACCTATCTTTAATAATGCCAACAGCGAATCGGGCGAACATGGTATTGAATCGGTCTATGAAATAGGTGCGCTACGCTTTGAAGGTATTGAAAATGGTGGCAACAGTTATGGACAAGTGCAGGGTGTAAGGGGAACTCCAAACCGAGGTTGGGGTTTTAATCGTCCATCACTGAACCTCATGGCAGCATTTGAGCCAAATGATCCGCGCAAAGAAGCGACTATACTTTTCCTGGGCGAGGTGATTGATGGTGTTACGATTGCGGGTGATGGAACGACACTGGATGAAACAAAAGACGCAAATGGCAATGTGATTGAAATTGAATGTTACAATCAAAAAGTATGGACGCCTGGTAGTACAGTGCCAGCTCAATTTGGACATAACAGAAGAATAATACGCTATGCCGATGTTCTCTTAATGGCCGCTGAGGCCATGAACGAGAATGGCAAATCAGCGCAAGCCTTGCCTTATCTCAATCAGGTACGTGCAAGGGCTCGCAGCGGAAATGCAGGCATACTTTCAGATATAACCGACACCAACAAAGCTTCGCTTCGCGATAAAATCCTGAATGAAAGAAGGGTAGAACTTGCCTTGGAAGGCCATCGCTTCTGGGACTTATTGCGCACTGGCAAAGCACAGCAGGTACTTGGCCCTTTAGGTTTTATAACTGGTAAACATGAAGTATTGCCGCTTCCACAAAATGAGATTGACTTATCGCAAGGAGCTTTAAAACAAAATCCAAATTGGAACTAACAATAAACTTTAATCAACAACTAAAAATTAAACTAAAACTAAATCAAAATTGCTTATGAAAAACCGAATGAAAATCCTGGCCGTGCTATTGGTGATGGTGGGTCTTGTAACGTTTGACTCGTGTAAAGAGGCTGATCCTACGCCCATAAGTCTTGTTTCGGCAACAGCTGCCGATGTAGATCTTAATGGAGCTACATCACCTAATAATGTAGCTGTGGGCTCTTCCATTACTATAACATTCACAACAAACGTTGATCCTGCAACGGTAACAGCTGCTAATATTACCTTGGTGAGGGATTATGATAAAGTGTCTATACCAATTGCCGTTTCTGCCACTGGAGCAGTAGTTACAATTGATCCGACTAATGATCTGAATCCTGGTGCTTTATTTCTTTTGACACTTACAGCAAACCTTAAATCAGATAAAGGCTTGACCTTAACTGAGGTGGCTCGTAATTTTACTACTGCCGGCACATTTGCACCGGATGGAGCAATTGCATACTGGACATTTGAAGGTAATGCAAATGACGTAGTGAGTACCTATGATCCTTCAGCTGCTGGTATAGTTGCAATAACCTATGTTGATGGCCGCAAAACTACAGCAGGTAAAGCAGCTGACTTTAATGGTACAACCAGTATCATTGAAATCCCTAACGGAGATAAACTGATGAACAATGGAGATTGGACAACAAGCTTCTGGGTAAAGGCATCATCCACCAATAAAACTTCTGGACATTTTGTTTTGGGATTAGGCGCGTTTTTCGGATTCCAATTTGAAATTGGAGGAGATTACGGGTTCTGTAAGCTAGCCACTTCTTATGCTCATACAAAAGAAGTTAACGGTACAACTGGTGAAGACATGTTCTTAAATGGTGATGGGAAATTTAAAGACAATGGCGGATGGCAAGGTCATGATTTCAACAAAGACCTAACAGCATCTGGTGGTGTTGCAGCATTGTTAAAAGACAAATGGGCACATGTGGTTTTTTCTTACAATGCAGCTAGCAAGCAGGGCATACTGTATATCAACGGTGAGAAAATGAAGAGCCAGGATTTTGATTTGTGGCCTGATGGTGATGCTAAACGTTTCGTAACCGGACCTAAGTACAGAGGAGTTGCCCCTGAAGTGGTAAATGAATTTGCATTTGGTTTTATTCAATCCCGTGCAGGTACCCTTTGGGATGCGGAACCTTGGGGTGGCTATGACAAGCCTGGTGCCAATCACTTTAAAGGACAACTGGACGATGTAATTTTCTATAAGAAAGTGATTACTCCAGCGGAGATCACATTAATGTATAATTCAGGAAAGTAGTTTTTGGG
>JANOLM010000061.1:0-2643 GCA_031419815.1 Bacteroidia bacterium | reverse complement strand
TAGTGGAATACAAATCAAAAGAAGCTACCAGGCAAGTTACAATTACCGGAGGCGTGGTGGAGGTGCTTAAGAATAAAGTGATTTTACTGGCGGATGGAATAGCTCAGTAATATATTTATTTGTCTTAAAGAAAGAGGATTTCTTTAAAGGGGGCATCCTTTTTTTTTCTTCAAATTAGAGCGATTAATATAACCAATCCTACTATTCCTATTATTAAACCAGCAATTGCAAGTCCACGATGGTCACTTTTTAAGCCTAAAGCACTAAAGATTATTCCCAAAACACTTAATCCAACCAAAGAACAAACAAATCCAGCAATAGCAAAACCGTTTTTGTTACCGCCTTCTTGAATAGCGTCAGGAGATTTTTTAAAGTCCCTTATAGTTTTGAATAAGCCCTTCTTGTTTGTACTATTTCTTTTTATAGCAACCTCATGAACTCCGCTGGTCGTGGTTGGTTTTGCTTGAATAAAAATCTCCTTTGACGTACTCGCGACCGCGGTTGACAACTCAAATGGAACTGGGGCATCAACATTACTTGCTACATATGTTGTTTCAGCGTTCGCAGCAAAATTTTCCTGCTTTTTTTCAGTATCCCCAGACTTTAAAACCGTTGTCTTTTTAGATGGATAGTGATCAAAGTAATAAGTATACTTCGGGGTTGAGCAAGCTGCAAACATTGCAATGATCATTAAGAAAAGTAGTATTTTTTTCATTTTGGGATTTGGTTAGACGTAACAAATCAAAGAAATAAACAACCCAAATCAAATACTTATAAAATGGTGTTTTTTTGTAAAAACGATGGATTCTAATTTAATTAACCGCAATCTCTAGTCAAAACTAAATTAAGTACATTAAGTACTAAAAAAATAGGCCACGAGAGGCCTATCAAAAAACATTATAAGGAGTGATTTACACTATTGCCTTATCAGCCACTTCACAAAAAACACAACGCCAATAAGAAGTGCAATGCCACCAATAATGTAAAACACCTGACCACTAATGATAAGTGCAACAAGGCCAACAGCACCAAAAATAGCAGCGAGCTTGAGATCACTATCCATGCCTTTTGCTGAAGAAACTCCCTCTATACTTGCTTTCTTCACCTTAATCGAGTTTTTAACCTCTGTCTTCAAAAAAGTTCTTAGTGCCTTGCGCTCGGTCTTAGTCATTTGAGCATACGTACTTTTCTTTGAAGTTGCTTTAGCCTCCACAATTGGTAAAGCTATTTCTTCACTATTAACTTCATTACTAACTGAAGCTGTTAGCAAATCAGGTTGAATAGCCTTGAGCCCTTCATTAGCTACAAATTCAGTGTTCGATGATGTGTGCTTCTTACCTGCGTTGTAATTGTAGTGACCAAAATTATATGTGTACTTTGGTGAAGAGCATGCAGCCATAAAAGCAAGACCAGCTAAAACAAGTAAGGTTCTTTTCATAAGATTAAAAATTTGTGTTGTAGTTTTTAAAGATTAAAATAATTTCAGTTCTCAGAAATTCTTTTCAATACAAATATCCAAAATTGAATTTTCAAACTCCAGTAGGTTCAATAAAATTAAATCCAGTATTCTAAATTTTTTAGAATCTAAATGCCACACCTACCCGTGCGTTACCAGACCCACCTGCACCTACTTCTAAGAAAGCCCCCACCTTAGGGACAAAGTAATAACGAGCTCCAACATGTATACCGAAGAATACACCGCTGCCATAACTGCCGCCAAGGTTGCTCCCATTAAAATTATCTTTCCAGGCAAAATTTCTGAACCCTAAACTTGCCCCACCGTAAATATCCAATTCTTTGACATTCAAATTAAGGAGTTTACTGAAATGATAAGACCCTCTTGCACCAATATATATAGCAGTAAACCCATACTTAAAATTGGTTCCTGAAAAGTTGTAATTATAAGTATAATTTAAATAATCAAGTCCAGCACCAACACTTATTTCATCCGTAACACCAACTTCAAATGAGGCACTTAAAGGTAAACCTCCATTGTAATAGGAGTTGACCCCAATACCCAGATTTAACAATTTATCGCCTTTGTCAAATTGAGCGGAAGCAGAAAAGAAGCAAAGCAAAACAGGCAGACAGAATAGGACTCTTTTTTTCATAAATATTTATCAGTTATTGTTTTTTAAAGATAGATATAATTCGATTAAAAAATCGTTTTTCAAAGTCCCAAAAAAAGCGAAACTGCCCGAAGACAAAACCGTAGAACAGTAAAAAAACATTATAAACGGGCAGTATAAGGATATAGTAAATAGTAGAGGCAAATAAAGGAGTAGAGCCTTCTCCGAACCAATAGTGGAACAACGGCCGTTTGAGAAAAAGAACGGTGAAACCTGTACAGGCAAAAATCAAAAAAATCATCACTACCTGAAAAGTGTTGTTAACCTTCCATCGGGTTTGTAATTGTTGCATCCAGCTCATGGCAATAACTTTGAGCATTCAAGATAGAAAAAGGAAGGGTCAGGAAAACGGTTTCCACAAATCAATTTTGGGCAAAGCAGCGATGATCTGAACCGGTTCTTTTTTCACCGGGTGAACAAACTGGAGTTCGCGGGAATGGAGACAAATACTCGCATCCGGATTAGGCTCATCATATCCATATTTAACATCGCCCACAATTGGGCAACCCATAGA
>JANOLM010000060.1:0-10328 GCA_031419815.1 Bacteroidia bacterium | reverse complement strand
CGTTTCTGGGAATCTGAGTTTGACCTCATTCAGCCTAAAAAGAACCGTAAAGGCAACCGCCAGTTTACCAAAGAAGATATTGAAAGTGTGCGCACCATCTATCACCTGGTGAAAGAAAAGGGTTTTACTTTGCAAGGTGCGAAGGAGATGTTGAAGAATGATTCACATGATGTTCGCGATAAAATGAGCCTGTTGGATTCTCTCAAGCGCGTTCGCCATTTCCTGGTAGAAGTACGCGAAAAACTCCACAATTGATTTGAGGATTAGTCGATTTGACGATTTGATAATGAGTTTTAAATCTCACTATCTTCAAATTAAATAATTTTAAAATCTTCAAATCTTCAAATCAATTTCATGGATCAGGAAAGATTATCATTCATCGCCCTTCATTTTACTGCGGGCATTGGCGATTATTTAGTCAAACAATTGGTGAGTTATTGTGGCTCTGCTGATCAAGTTTTTAAAACTCCCAAAGGAAAGCTCTTGAAAATACCCGGTATTGGTGCAGTCTCCGCCCAAGCTATTAAAACGGGAAATGCATTTCATCAAGCTGAGAAAGAAATCACAAAAGCAGAGAAAGATGACGTTGAGATTCTTTTCTTCACCGATAAAAAATATCCTTCCCGGTTAAAAAGCATTGAAGATGCTCCTTCCCTACTTTACTTCAAAGGCAATGCAAATCTCAATCCTCCCAAGACGCTTGGCATTGTTGGCACGCGGCAGGCAACATCATACGGAAAGGAAATGGTAGAGAAATTAGTAGAGGATCTAGTTCCGCATGCACCCTTTATTATTAGTGGCCTGGCGTATGGCATTGATATACAAGCTCACAAGCAATCCCTAAAGCATAACCTACCAACGCTGGGTGTCCTGGGCAGCGGCATAGATGTGATTTATCCTTCCGCCCATAAAGAAACTGCGCGAAAAATGCTAGACCACGGTGGGCTTCTTACCGAAAACCCATTCGGGACAAGACCAGATGCTCACAATTTTCCAGCGCGCAATAGGATTATAGCAGGTATGTGTGATGCGTTAGTTGTTGTAGAAGCTGCGGAGAGAGGTGGTGCCTTAATTACTGCTGAAATTGCCAACAGCTACAATAAAGATGTGTTCGCCTTTCCGGGAAGTATCGGTCAAACATATTCGGATGGATGCAACAAACTTATCAAGACTAACAAGGCCAACCTGCTTACCTCAATAAAAGACATTGAATACATTATGAATTGGAGTACAGATGATACAGCCACAAAAAAAGATACACCTGCCCAATTGGATCTAAGTCAGTTTGAACCAGATGAGCAAAAAGTAATTCAGCTGTTGCGTGATAAAAATGCTCCGATGATGATCGATGAGCTCAGCTGGAAATCTGCGATATCACCGAGCTTACTTGCTTCTTTACTCCTTAACCTGGAATTTAAAAATATCGTGCAAACCCTTCCGGGGAAACAATTCAAACTAAGTAAATAGGGCGAAAGCAAATATTTTAATGTTTCGGGAAAATCAAATCAGCCATGATCATCGCTTTCTGAAACTCATCCTTGTTCAAATCAGGTGAACTGTCATTTTTATCAAGCCAATTCAGGATTGTTTCGGTAGCCAGGTTGCCCACTAAATTATCCTCTGCCATTGGGCAGCCTCCAAAGCCTTTTATGGCACCATCAAATCGTTTACAACCAGATTTAAATGCCGCTTCAATTTTTTCTTCGGCTGTCATGGGATTAGAATGCAGGTGCACCCCAAATTCTATTGTTGGAAATTGGTTGGTAAGAGTATTAAACAAATATTGAATTTGTTCAGGCTTGGATACACCAATGGTATCCGCTAGTGAAATTATCTCAACGTCAAGTGTGAAGAGTACATCCACAAACTTGCCCACAACCTCTGCATCATATAAATCCCCGTAAGGATTACCAAATCCCATGCTTAAATAGGTGACTAAGACTTTATCTGTCTTTTTACAAATCTCCTGTATTTCAGTTAAGGAATTAAGCGCTTCAATTATGGACTTATTTGTATTACGCTGCTGAAAAGTCTCGGAGATAGAAAGTGGAAATCCGAGATAGGTAATCGCTTCAAACTTACTTGCGGTCTCTGCCCCTCGTGTATTGGCAACAATGGCGAGAAGTTTTGATTTGGTAGTTGATACGTCCAACTGACCCAATACTTCTGCCGTATCGCGCAACTGTGGTATTGCCTTGGGCGAAACAAAACTCCCAAAATCAATTGTATCAAATCCAACTTTCAATAATTGGTTGATATAGGCGGCTTTCATTTCAGTTGGAATAAATTCTTCCAATCCCTGCATGGCATCGCGGGGGCACTCGATGATCTTCATGACGAACTAAAGTTTAATATAAAAGGTGGTTAAAAGTAATAGAAAATTATATACAATAGTCTTGGATTTCAGCCTCCTACCCGTCAATCGTATTTTTTGTTGAAAATGAGGAGTTAAAATAAGGATCGCTGTACTTTACTATTTCATCCGTTTTGTCTTCCTTGGTATTCAATTCCAATGATCAAGATAGAAGAAAAC
This sequence comes from Bacteroidia bacterium, assembly GCA_031419815.1. Taxonomy (GTDB): domain Bacteria; phylum Bacteroidota; class Bacteroidia; order Cytophagales; family Cyclobacteriaceae; genus ELB16-189. The sequence goes on along the minus strand of JANOLM010000060.1, from coordinate 7,795 downwards.
ATAAGCCTCCTGCTTTTCAACACCTTTGGTATTGATGTGCGTGCTAAATTTTTTGTGCTGATTGAATCGATTGAGCAAATGAAAGAGCTCATCCAATCTGATTTATATAAGAGAGAGAAGCGATTGATATTAGGTGGTGGCAGCAACATACTCTTCACACATGATTTTGATGGACTTGCCGTGAAGGTTTCCATCAAGGGAATCGAAAAAGTAAAGGAAAATGATACGCATGTGTGGTTAAAGTCTGGTGCCGGAGAGATTTGGCATGACTTTGTAACGCATTGCGTTGAAAACAATTGGGGTGGCGTTGAAAATCTTTCATTGATACCAGGAACAGTTGGTGCTGCACCAATGCAAAACATAGGAGCCTATGGTGTTGAAATTAAAAATGTTGTAGAAAAAGTAGAGTGTATCGATGTTACTACCGGTGAGCTTAGGTACTTCAACAATGAAGAATGTTGCTTCGGATACCGTGAAAGTGTCTTCAAACAAGAATTAAAAGAAAAATATTTTATTTCAAGTGTTACTTTAACACTGACTAAGAAAAATCACTATGTGAACACAACGTATGGAGCCATTCAAGAGACCTTATCACAACGCGGAGTGTATGATGCAACCATCCGTGATGTAAGTAGTGCTGTGATTCATATTCGTCAACTTAAGTTACCTGATCCACGCGTGATAGGCAATGCCGGAAGTTTCTTTAAAAATCCAATCATCACGGCAGAACACTATCAATCACTGAAAAATTCTTATCCAGAAATACCTGGTTATTCACCTGTAAATCAAGAAGTTAAAATACCTGCTGGTTGGCTGATTGAACAATGCGGATGGAAAGGAAAAACATTTAATACTATTGGTGTGCATAAATATCAATCACTTGTATTAGTAAACTATGGAGGCGGAAAAGGAGATGAAATTTTTCAACTCGCAGAGAAAATTAGGCATAGTGTTGAAGAAAAATTTGGAGTGAAGTTGATGAGTGAAGTAAATATTTTTTAATCTATGTACATGATCAGTTATGATGAAAAGAAAAAAATGTCACTACTGGAATTTTTCTGTCATATGAAAATTAATTGCAAAAAATTTTTGTGAATTAATTATTTATTATACCTTTCGTACAGTTTTAAACTAAAATATTAAAACGCTATGGCAAAAAAACCCGCTAAGAAAGCAGCCAAGAAAGCAAAGAAGGCTGCTAAGAAGAAGAAGTAATCGAGCAACGCTTGATACTTTTACAAAGGGAAGTGATCTAGGATCACTTCCCTTTTTGTTTGTTCATAAATTAAAAGTTATCATATGTACAACTGATTCATTCATGATTCCTTCAGGTGTACTCAAGTATTTTGAAAAGAAATTTCTAAGCTGCTTTATATAAATTGGCCTAACCCTCTCCATCCACACAGCTATCAATAATTTCTTGCAAGTATGTGTACACTTCCTTTCTTGCGGATTTAAGAAAGAACTTTCCACCCTCTCATTTCGCTCTTCAACCAATGCTAGACCATGATTATCAACAGTTGCTATATCTGTGCCAAGGGCGGTCGATAACGATTGCGTAGATTTTAAACCTCAAGTACTTGTTTACCAACTAACAACGCACGTAACTTTGGAGAAATTAATAAAAACTCCTATGGCCAAAGCAATTGCTAAACCAAGCCCTGAAAAGGCACCCGTAAAAAAAGCCACGGTAAAAGCTAAGACTTCTGCACCTGCTACCTCTAATATTGAAAAAGTGGCAGAAGAAGTATTAATAAAGCTTAAGACATTAAACCTGGAGCCACAATTACAAGCTGACATAGAATGGTGTCTGGGTAGTTATCGCCACGATAAGAACCCCGCTGGTCTATATGAAATGGCAGAAAAAGCTTTTGGTCTTTTCAAGAATGAACAATCAAAGAAGACAAAAGGTATTACCTCTAAATTAGTTGGTGAGGTTGAAAAAGTACTGAAGGGTCGTTAAACCACTGTTCAAAGTTCAAGATTTGTGCATTTGAAATCTTTGACCTAGTGTAATGTTAATTGTAATTTGACGGTTAATCTTTGCGGAGGCTATCTGATTTTACAGTGACTTTTACGATTAACTATTAATATTTCACGGTTAACTTAACACTAGTTCATATGGGTAACATTGGTGAGTGTACCCTTATACTTTACACAATCCACGCCAAAGCGATTTAAAAAATCAACGCCTTCATCGTTGGCCAATCCTTTATACTGGGCATATGAGTTTAAATAGATAACCTGCTTTATCCTCATGCTATAGATAATTCTAGCACAAGCCAGGCAAGGTGAAAGTGTTACATACAAGGTTGCCCCTTCAACAGAAGTCTTATTCTTAACAGCATAGAGGATTGCATTTTGCTCTGCATGAATGGCTAAAGAGCATCCTCCTTTAGAATCATGCGGGCAACCTACTTCTGGCCATTCCTCATCACAATTATGTGTTCCTGATGGAGGACCATTATATCCGATAGAAATAATTCGAGTATCCTTGCTAAGGACAGCACCTACATGGCGCTTTATACAATGAGAACGTTTGGCCAGGTTTACTGCCAACTCCATATAGATATCGTCAAACTCTGGTCGTGAAATAGTCATTGGCGCTTGAATTATATTAGAGTAAACTTCCTAAAAATCAGGATTGAAAACAAAATTCTTATCTTCGCTGCAAAAGTATCCTTCATGATTCGTCTGATTGGCTTGTCTTTACTCCTCTCAACCTTGAATTCATTCGCCCAGGAAGCGGTTAAGCCCAGGCCAAGTCCTCTGGCTATCGCCTCTTGCCGTTACAAAGACACCTACATTAAAATTATTTACAGTCAACCTCACAAGAGGGGGCGCGAGGTCTTTGGTAAGGTGGTGCCATTCGGAGAAGTTTGGAGGACAGGCGCCAATGAAGCCACCGAAATTATTTTTACAAAAGATGTTATGGTAAATGGCATACTGGTGAAGACTGGTATATATTCTTTGTTTACCATTCCTGAAAAAGATAACTGGACTATTATATTCAACAGCGAAGTAGGATTGTGGGGCTCTTATAATTACAATTCAAAATTTGATGTGCTTCGCTTTCAAGTACCCGTTCAAATGCTGACGAACGTAATCTATGAGCCTTTTACTATTACCTTCGATCAAAATAGCGGCAAAGCTGAATTCATTTTAATGTGGGATTCGGTGAAAATATCTTTTCCAATTCAGTTTATTGAAATCAAACCCTAATTTCAATTTAACATGCGTTTCCTAACACTTACACTCCTGCTCGTCATCTCAATCTCAACCTATGCGCAAGACACAGCCGAACTGGCGAGGCGTAATGGCTTTAAAAGTATTAAGCTGGGCAACCACATTGATAGTGTGAAGGAAACAATCTTCAAGAAAGACATTAAAGAAAAAAATGAATTTCCGGCCAAATTATATTCAGTAGAAAACCCAGAGTATAAAAGTATTGGAGAAGTGAAAGTGAAAAGGCTAGAACTAAAGACGTACAAAGACTTTATTTACGAAATAGATGTGATAACCGAGAAAGACACCCGGTTAATGAAAGGCATGATAAAATCATTTGGAGAGCCTAAATACATCATCGTGACTGATACTTATAATTGGGTAACTGCAAGTCTTAGCCTTACTTTTAAGAACCACAAAAAAAATGAGATACTTCTCACCTATCGATGCTATCCTATTTTAAAAATGATGCAAGTTGACAAGGGAAAGAAAGTGGACGTTATTGCTGAGGACTTTTAAATTCAAGGTTTCCATTTTAAAGTTTAAAGTTTCAAAACTCAAAACTTTAAACTTTAATTATAAACTATCCGATAAATTACGCCAGCCTGATCATCCGATACCAGCATCGATCCATCGGGTAGGAGTAGAACGTCCACTGGTCTACCCCACACTTTTTGAGTAGCATCATCCATCCAACCGCTTGCAAAAGTTTCATAACCAATAGATTTGCTGTTTTCAACTTTCACTAAACTTATGCGATAGCCATTTTTCTTAGACCGGTTCCAAGAACCGTGCTCCGCAATAAATAACTGGTTTTTATACTGAGCAGGGAACATCTTACCCGTATAAAACTTCAAACCAAGTGGTGCAACATGCGCCCCAAGATTTTGGGCAGGTTTTGTAAAATCCCCACAAGGCCTCTTGTTGCCAAATTCAGGATCTTTTATGTTGCCTCCATGGCAATAGGGATATCCAAAATGCATCCCTGCTTTTGGCGCTGTGTTAAGTTCGCAAGGAGGAACATTCTCGCCCAACATATCGCGGCCATTATCGGTAAACCAAATTTCTTTTGAATCAGGGTGCCAGGTAAACCCAACTGTATTGCGAACACCGCTTGCAAAGAGCTCCAAGCCTGTACCGTCTGCATTCATCCGGTGAATAGCAGCATAAATTGGCTCTTTGGATTCACATAAATTACAAGGCGCCCCAACGGGCACATACAGTTTACCATCAGGACCAAAAGCTATGTACTTCCATCCATGATGACTTTCGGTTGGAAATTTATCATACACTATTTCAGGCTTTCCCGGATTGCCCAACTTACTTTCAATGCCGGTGAATTTAATAATTCGGCTAACTTCTGCCACATACAAATTGCCATCTTTCAAGGCAACTCCATTGGGCATGTTAAGGCCAGTGGCAATTACCCATTTCTTATCTGCTTTGAAATCACCATCGGTATCTTTTATCGCGTAAACTTTATCCTCATTTCTATTGCCCACAAACAATGTTCCATCAGGTGACATGACCATTGATCTTGCATTATCCACTTCCGCAAAAACGCTGATAGAAAAACCTGTGGGCATTTTAATTTTGTCCAAGGGAAGAGCGTCACTGGCTTTGGTTAATGCTGGGACTGACCCATCTTCTGAAACTATAGAGACTAAAGAAGCAGCGTTGGCCTTTTCCCCTGATTCTTCCGTAACAGAATTTGTAAAGACAATAAATGCCGCCAATGTTATGATGGGAATAAAGACTAGTCGTTTCATGGCGTTGATTTTGAAATCAAAGTTACGCCATGTTCGCAATTAATTCCATACCGTTAGACTGCATATTTCAGCCATCCGGATTAATCCCACTTTGTATACATTACTTTTTTATGATATAATACTTTTGGAAATTCAGAAACTTAGAAGGACTAAGAATTAGATCTTGTTGATGATGGTCTGACAATGCAGGCTTTAGATTACCCCACCATATTATAGAGGGATTTTCAAATGACACTTATTAATCTTGTGTTTTTTGGCGATTTTTGCAGTCTCAATTTATAAACCAGTCTGTTTAGGGCTTTTTAAGCACCTTACGGCCAGAAAATAGTGTTGACCAGAATTTTGAATCCTAAGAAATGATCTCAGTTTCCAATATCTCCTATTTTATAGGAGGGCGTGCCCTGTATCAAGATGCCTCCATGTTTATCAAACCCGATGACAAAATAGGATTGATTGGAAAAAACGGTAAAGGAAAATCCACGCTTCTCAAAATCATTACTGGCGAACTGCGCATAGATAAAGGAAGTATTAGCAAAGCGAAAGATTGCACCATTGGCTTTCTCAACCAAGACCTTCTCTCTTATCAAACAGAAGATGCCATTCTTACAGTGGCAATGGAGGCCTTTAAAGATGCTGTGGATACACAACGTCAAATTGAAAAAGTACTTCACAAGCTTGAGACAGAATATTCGGATGATCTGGTTCACAAGCTCACTGACCTTCAGGAAAAATTTGAACACCTGGATGGCTATACCATGCAGTCTAAAGCCGAGGAAGTGTTGGAGGGAATTGGTTTCACTACACAAGACCTACACCGCCCTTTACGGGAATTTTCGGGCGGCTGGCGTATGCGGGTGATGCTGGCAAAACTTCTTTTGGAAAAACCCTCCTGCTTGCTGCTGGATGAGCCAACCAACCATTTGGATTTGCCATCTATTGAATGGGTAGAGAACTATTTGCGGAATTATGAAGGCGCTGTTGTTATCGTATCCCACGATAGACAGTTTTTGAATAATGTGATCACCAAAACAGTAGATGTCACCAATGAACAACTAATTACATACGAAGGAAACTACGATTACTATTTGCGGGAAAAAGAAATGCGGGAAGAGATTCAGCAAGGGGCTTTTGAAAACCAGCAGTCTAAAATCAGGCAGACCGAGCGTTTTATAGAACGCTTTCGGGCAAAGGCTTCCAAATCGCGACAGGTACAATCTAAAGTAAAATCCCTGGACCGGTTGGATCGTGTAGAAGAAGTGGTGAATGATACCGCAGCCGTAAATTTCCGTTTTACATTTAACCAAACTTCTGGACGACACGTTGTGACCTTAAAAGATGTTTCGAAATCGTATGGACCTCTCGAAATTTTAAAACATACAAATGCCGGAGTTGAGCGGCACGATAAAATTGCGTTGATTGGAGCCAATGGTAAAGGAAAGTCTACTTTGCTAAGAATCATTGCCAATACAGAACCGATCGATGGCGAACTTGTGGTGGGCCACAATGTGAACTACGGCTTTTATGCTCAGCATCAACTGGAAGACCTTCACGCGGAAAGCGAAATGTTGGAAGAACTTAAGCAAGCGGGTAGCAAGAAAACAGAACAAGAGCTACGCAATGTGCTAGGATGTTTCCTCTTCTCAGACGATGACGTGTTTAAGAAAATCAAAGTCCTGTCCGGTGGTGAAAAGTCACGAGTGGCCTTAGCTAAGACATTAATCTCAGAAGCCAATTTCCTTCTTTTGGATGAACCCACGAACCATTTAGATTTTGTTTCAGAAAATATCCTCATTCAGGCCTTGCAACAGTACAGAGGAAGCTTTGTAGTAGTCTCACACAACCGTTACTTTGTAAGTCAGGTAGCTAATAAAATTTGGTACATCGAGGATAAGCAGATCAAAGAGTATCCAGGCACGTACGATGAATACGAGTTTTGGAAAAAGAAAAATGAAGCTGGGGCATCGGCACCATTGCCAGTAAAGAAAGCGGAGATAAAAGCAGAGAAGCCGGCAGTAGTAAAAGCCAACCCCAACGAAAAGAGAATAAAATCATTGGAACAGGAGTTAAAAAAAATTGAAGCGGCCATAGAGCAGTCTAAACGAGAGCAAGCGGTCATTGAATCTGAACTGGCAAAGCCTGAGGTGTATTCGGATATTAGTAAACTCAATCTATCCCAGCAGGCATTTGAGAAAGTAGCCGCATCACTAGAGGAACAAAATAATAAATGGGAAGAAGTAGTACTAAGCCTGGAGGCGTTGGAATAGTTGTTACGAGTTTGGAGTTGAAACTTAGCTCGAATCTCACCTCCACCCAAAGCCGATAGAGAAGTAAGCGCGGTTCATGGAAAGCTCTGTTTTGCTAAAAGAAGAATTGGGCAGTGGGGCAATCCTTGAGTACGAATATGAAAAATAGGAAGGATATTCACTGTTCATAGTTATCCGTTGAAGTTTATAGCCTACCTGAATGTACAGCCTTACATCGCCATACACGATCTTATAGCCCACCGAAGGGTTTATCATTCTTCCTCCATCATACGTTGTTGCGCCATACTCATAAGGGCTCTTGGCTTTCTTCACCCATGCGCCACCATAATTTACCTGAACAAATACCTTGTTTTTTTTGCCCAACACGTCATATGATACAGACCCAAACAAGGGCAGTGCTTTCCAACCAAAATAGGAATCAAAACCTGCGCCTACACCAACACTAGTTCGCTTACCTAGGCGCACTCCGTGTGTGGTGGCAAAACTAAACGTGGTCATTCCCTTCTCACCAATCACACTGCCTCCCATTAGCGCACC
>JANOLM010000059.1:0-3185 GCA_031419815.1 Bacteroidia bacterium | reverse complement strand
TCTCCTCGGGCTTAAACCGCGAAGCGAGCCCTTGCAAAAAATAAGTTTTGCCAGAGCCACTGCCGCCTGTTATGCCGATGGTGAAGGGTTTATTCATTGCGAGACATTAGATTCAAGACATAAGACATAAGACATTAGACTCAAGACATAAGACTTTAGATTTCCTTTAACCCTGAATCCCTTTAAGGAATTCAACTAATTTTTCCGTGGCTCTTGCACGATGGCTAATCTGGTTTTTCCCTTCCATGCTCATCTCTGCAAGTGTTTTAGAAAATCCCTTCGGAAGAAAAACAGGATCGTAACCAAACCCTCCTTTTCCTTTTTTATCCTCTAAAATAGAACCCTCTACAGTTCCTTCAAATTGGTGCAAGCCGCTCGGTTGTATAAGTGTTAGCACGGTTCTGAATCTTGCTTTCCGATTGCCTTTACCTTCTAGGTTTTTCAGCAAAAGTGTCATGTTGTCTTCCGGGTTGCGCAGCTCGCCAGCATAGCGGGCCGAATAAACACCCGGAGCTCCGCTTAGCTCTTCCACTTCGAGTCCGGTATCATCGGCAAAGCAAGCGACTTTGTATTTTTGAAAAACGTATTCAGCTTTTTGTAAAGAATTGCCCTCAAGTGTGTCACGCTCTTCCGGCAATTCTTCATTGCAACCTATTTCTTCTAAGCTCAGAATCTTAAATTTGTCTCCCAATATCGCCCTGATCTCTTCAAGTTTATGTTCGTTATTGGTAGCAAAACAAATATCCATTACACGTTATTATCTTACATCAATTAATTCAACGTCAAAGAATATGTTTGAATTGGCTGGGATGGAGCCAGATCCATTTTTTCCATACGCTAAACCTGATGGAATATATAATGTAGCCTTGCTTCCCTTTGGCAACAACTGAAACCCAATTTGCCAGCCTTGTATCAAGCCTGACAGTTTAAAGGAAACGGCAGTGGTGGCTTGATCAAACACAACACTACTAGCAGGGCTCACACCATCCCTTAAAAATTTACCAGCGTATTTCACCGTAACAGTATTGTTCAGCGTAGGCTTTACGCCCGTACCTTGTGTAGCGATTACATAACGCAACCCACTTGGATCAGTCAACGCTGTAATGGCATTGTCAACAAGCCATTTATCAATGATGTCAATGTCTTTTTGCAATTGCGCAGCATCCGATAACTCTTCCTTCTTATCTGCGCAACCTGCAACAATCGCCAACAAACTAAAAATTAAAAATAGTTTCCTCATACGCTATTACTTTATTTCAACCATCTCCATGTCAAACACTAGAATCGAGTTCTCTAAAATTTCCTCGCTCCTCCTCTGGTTTCCGTAAGCCAATGTGGAAGGAATATAGACTGTGATTTTCGAGCCTTTATTCATAAGTTTCATAACCTCTTCCCATCCTTTGATCACTGAACCTGCATCCACTACTACCGTGTATGGTTCATAGGTTCTCCCATCCGTGAAAACATTATTTAGGCGAGCTATAGATTCAATACTGGAATCAAAAAACTTTCCGTTCAGTAAATGGCCAGAGTAATTGATTGTTGCCGACTGACCTGGCTTTGCGTTTTCACCTTTGCCCGGCTTAGTTATAATATAGCGAAGTCCTGAATCCGTTTTTTCAGCTGTGATTCCCTTCTCCTTCAAAAAGTTATCGATCGTTTCAACATCTGATGCAAGCTGCTGCTCTTGCTGCTTTACATAATCCTGATTTTGTTTGGCCACCATTTCTTCCTGGCGTTTCTGAACCTGCTCCTGATTGAGAACATCCTCTAAACCAATATTGAATGTAAATGAACTTGTTGAATCAACAGAAGGTGGAATAGGGTTGCGAAATGTCTTTTCAAAAAGAGTTTTCGCTGAAATTTTAAATGTAACACTATCCCCTTTGGACATCATCATGATCGCCTCCATTACTTCATCACCTTTAGGAATGGAAGGTTGCATTTGAATCACTGCCGGCATTCCATTTTTGCGGGTGTCATTCCAAACGGAATCTTTACCATCTTTAAAGATCATACTCAAAACAAGATACTTTCCGGAATCCAGTTTTATTCCGTCACCTTTACGCAATAGCGTAAACTTAAGTCCAGACGGTGTTTCCTTTTCATTAGAGCAGGCCATGCATAGTAGAAGCAACCCGGTCATCAATTTTAATTTATGTGTCATCTTTTTGATTTTAAAAAATTATGAATTTGAATTTAGTTTCTCTTTGTATTCTGGAAGAATGCTCAGGAATTTCTTAAGGGTTTCTTCCAATGATAATTTAGATTGCCCACCCGAAGCATTTTTATGACCACCTCCCTCAAAATATTTACGTGCCATTTCATTGGCTGAAAAATCGGCCAATGAGCGAAACGACAATTTGATTTCCTCTTTACGGTCATACATCAAAACAGATAGTTTGATCCCTTGTATGGATAGCCCATAGTTCACCAACCCTTCCGTATCGCCAGTCTGTGAGCCAAATTGTTTTAACTCATCCGAGGTGAGTGTCATATAAGCCGTTTTGTATTCTGGTAATACTTTCAACTTTTGGCTCAAAACAAATCCTAGCAGTCGCAATCTCTCCAGTGTGTTAGTGTCATAAATTAACTTGGATACCATGGACGGACTAGCTCCGTGACCCACTAGCTCTGAAGCGATTAAAAATTCTTTTTGGGTGGTGTTGTTATGGCGAAATCCACCAGTGTCGGTCATCAGGCCTGCATACAAACAATTTGCAATGCTGGCATCAATAAAATTTTTGTCACCCAGTTCGGCTATCAAATCAAAAACAAGGCCGGCTGTTGAGGCCGCATTTGAGTCCCACTGTTCAAAATGCGCGAAATGCTCCGGCTCCAGGTGATGATCAATCAGCACTTTAGTAGCAGCGGACTTTTTCACCATTTCCTCCAGATCGTTTATCCTGCTAAGGCTTGAAAAATCAAGGCAGAAGATGATATCAGTTTTCGCAATATGTTCAGCGGCCTTTTTTTCCGGTTCTTTGGATTCCTTTGAAAGTGCAATTACCTCTTCATTTCCTGGCATCCACCTCAAAAAATCAGGATAATCACTTGGGGTGATTACGGTTACCCTATGACCTTTTTTCTTTAAAAAACCTGCCAGTCCTAATGAAGAACCCAACGCATCAGCATCTGGCTTAAAATGCGTGACAATTACAGCGTTTTTTGGCTGGCTTATAAAA
>JANOLM010000058.1:0-5736 GCA_031419815.1 Bacteroidia bacterium | reverse complement strand
CCACATCCCAAAAGGTTCGTTTAGATATTTGCGGTAGTGTAGCCATCGGATAAAATTACATAGAAACTCGCTTACTCCCCATTAGGGTGCAATTCAAATTGACGCGCTAAGATATTACGCCCCTACAGGGCTCTTTATCTATGGGTAAATATCTCCTACCAATATTTCGTCCCGATGGGACTTTATAAGCCCCGCATAAGGCGGGGCGAAATATTGGTAGCAAGAATGTTTATCATATGTACCAAAGTTCCGTAGGAACGAAATATTGGCCGCGTCAATTTGAATTGCACCCCCCCATTACCGGGAGCATTACAAATTCCCTGCACTTGGCCAGCAACAAAGTTTGTATAACCTGATGGGCGTGACTGCCATTTGAAAAAATGCCTGATCCGAATTGACTTTTTCAATAGCTTGATAATCACTATCAAAACAAAGGGTTGTATATAATTGTCACCCCAATAAGGTCGCTCCTACAGAGCTATTTTCACTAGGTCTCGAATTTACTGCTACCATAAATTCGCCCCGATGGGGCTTTAGTCCTGTAAGGACGATCTTATGGTAGGAATGGATTTTGGGTTTAACAATTGTAGTCCCAGAGGGCCGACCTTATTACTATCAAAACAATGGGTTACATATAATTGTCGCTCCATACCAAACGTTCCTACGGAACGTAAAAAATTCAATCTGAACTCATTCTACCCACCAGTCGCTCCGAAGGAGCGTTTCGTGGGTAGAAATCAAATAGTTTATTGGAAGGCGTTCCGTAGGAACGCATGATGCCAATGCGTCAATTATTATATATACACTACCTATATTACTAAAACCCTCCAAGGTCTCGTTACTTTAGCGAAAAGACCTTGGAGGGTTTGCTCCAGCCGTGGTTATAAAAACTTTGTTGCTTAACAGCGCGGAGAATTTGAAATGCACTTCCACTTTACTTGGCTACTTGACAGGTTGAAAAGTTTAAATTAGCTTTAGGAAACGCTGTCAGCTTTTGGGGGTTTTCAATTAAATACTCACTTTGGCGGTTGCAAAATAATATGACGATCATTTCGGAAGATTTTGACTTTAGTTTATACCTTCATTTTGATTTAAAATTAACTTGGTAATCCATGCGCAAAATAGATCAACTTCTGACCGAATATGGGGAGAGTCATCAAAATGCTACCAACAAGGCCATTCACTGGATTTGTGTTCCATTAATTTTCTTTAGTGTAATTGGTTTAATTGCTTCTATTCCATCGGGAATGGTGCAGTCTGTTTTGGGCGAAGGAAATCCCTATGCCAATTGGGCAACGGTGGTATTGGTGGTGGCCATCGCTTATTATGTTTCACTCTCGATAACATTGAGTGTTGGAATGGTACTATTTGCGATGCTGTGTCTGTTTACAGCAGACATTATTGTACGGTTGAACATGGCTCCGCTTTGGGCAGTGTCCTTGGTTGTGTTTGTGCTGGCGTGGATTGGACAGTTTTATGGCCATGAAGTGGAAGGCAAGAAACCTTCCTTCCTCAAAGACTTGCAGTTTTTGTTGATAGGGCCGGCATGGTTGATGCATTTTATTTATAAGAAGGCCGGTATACCCTATTAAGATTTGGATTTATTAGAATTTTATTGCCACGACCTTGTGGAGCTCCGTCCCGCTACCGGGGCGTTTTTATTTAATCAACCAAAGCATCTCTTTCTTCAATCGAAGAAAGGATGGAGAGTTTATGGGCTGCGACATAAACAAACTAAAAAGGTATTTGCACAAATTTTTTTTAATATCAAGGGTAAAAGAATGTTCAGTCCTTTTCGTGCTCCCTTTGGCTCTTTGGAAATCTATGGACGTGTTGGACAGAAAAAAGTAGCGGAATTATTTAGTAAAGTAGAAGAGGATGCAAGAGGACTTGGCATCGAATATTTGCAGATCACAAACTATCCTGAAGCCTATGACCCTTTCGCCACCAGGCTCATTCAAAAGTCGTTAGCAAGATTGAACTTCAAATGCATTTTGGAAGTGTCAAGTATTATTCCAGTCGATCATAAAATATTTGAGAGAAGGATTGCAATTTCACAACGGCAAAAACTAAGGAAGAGCGAAAAGCGATTTATCTTCAGTCAGGTAAAGCTTACGGAGTTAAAAAATATATATAACTTCATTGACACATGCCGCAAAGAGAAGGGTCAGATCCTTTCAATGACATTTGCCCGACTACAGAAAACAGCTTCTTTTTTGCCCAAAAGTTTTATTTTATTTCAGGTGGCTAACGAAGAGCAAATTGCTGCTGCTGCTATTGTGATAAAAGTCAGCGAAAAAATTCTCTATACATTTTATTATTCGCACGATAGAAAATTTGATAAAATCAGCCCAGTAGTATTCTTAATTTCTGGGATTTATAAATATGCACAGGAACATCATTTTACACTAATTGATCTCGGTACTTCCATGGTCAGTCATGGAGTTAACAGATCTTTAATACACTTCAAGAACAGTATTGGGGGCGAACCCTCTGACAAGTTTATTTTTGAAAAGACATTTTCATGAACCAACCTTTAGTCACAGTTATTTGCCTGTGCTACAACCATGAGCGATTTGTGCGTGAGGCAATTGAATCAGTTTGGCAACAGTCGTACGCTGACATCCAACTTATCATTGTGGATGATGATAGTTTAGATAGCAGTGTTTCGGTTATTAGAGAATTGATTATTGATAAACCTGAAATCATTTTCATTGCCAATGAAAAAAATGAAGGAAGTTGTCGGTCATTTAATCTGGCTTTAGAATTAGCAAAAGGTGAATTTATTATAGACTTAGCCGCTGATGACTTGCTTTTGCAGGATCGTGTAAAGATAGGAGTGGAGGGCATTCAGATGGCTGGCTCTGAATATGGCGTTCAATTTTCGGATGCCGAGATTATTTCTGAAGATGGAAGCCATTTGTATTTTCATTCCGAAAAATTTCCACATCATACTATTCCGCAGGGGAATATTTATAAAAATCTGATTGAGCAATATTTTATTTGCTCACCAACTATGATGTTTCGAAGGGAAGTAATGGAGCACATGAAGGGATATGACGAAACGTTGGCTTTCGAAGATTTTGATTTATGGATTCGATCATCCCGCAAATTTAAATATTGTTATTCGCCATTGGCGTTAGTGAAAAGGCGAATAGTCAGTAGCTCTATGTCGAATCAACAATTCATCAAAGCCAGCAAGCAAAGGTGGTCAACATTGGTGGTCTGTAAGAAAATTAAAGCGTTGAATAGGAATGATGCTGAGGAAAAAGCCTTTCGGCATCGCTTAGGGTATGAGTTTTTTCTATCCTTAAAAATGATGGACGTTCAACTTGCGATAGAATTTTTAAAGTTGCGGATGCAAAAATAAAAATACTTACTTCCGGTTGTCTTCGCCCAGCACCATACTCACATAGCTTTTGTATCGGTGTGTTGAAATCGTTCCGGCATTCACAGCTTCAAGGACGGAGCATTTAGGTTCATTGATGTGGATACAGCGCGCACCGAATTTGCAATTCAACCTTAGCTCCCTCATCTCCGGAAAGTAGTCTGAAATTTCTTGCGGGGTCATATCCACCAGGCCCCACTCTTTGATTCCGGGCGTGTCAATCACAAAGGTCTTCGAATCAAGTTGAAACATTTCTGCAAACGTGGTGGTATGGGTTCCTTTTTCGGAAAAACTTGAGATTCCGCTGGTCGTTTGATTTATTTCCGGGGATATACGGTTGAGTAAAGTCGATTTGCCAACGCCCGAGTGACCCGCAATAAGTGTTACTTTATTTTGAAGGACTTTAGAAAGAACGGAAGAATCGTCATGTAGTGCAGAACCGCTCCACGTGTGAACACCAATTGTATGATATAAAATCTTCAAGGCCTCTAGTTCAATTAATTCTTCTGATGAGAGCAAATCGCTTTTGTTAAAGAGTAAAGCTTGTGGGATTCTAAAAGATTCTGCTGAAACTAAAAACCGGTCGATAAAGCCAAGTGACGTTCGTGGTTGTTTTAAAGTAGCAATCAATAGTACTTGATCTACATTGGCTGCCAACACCTGACTGTGTCCCGTCTTCTTTACAGACTGACGGAGGATTTGATTTTCCCTGGGAAGGATTTCTTCAATGGATCCAATTCCCTGCCTACCGGCCCCATCTCCCGAAGTCGTACTGAGAGCAGGCAGGTTGGCCAGTTCTTGCATGAAAATAACTCTGTCTCCTACGGCAATGGGGTTGGTTTCTTTAATTCCTTCCAACCTAAGTTTCCCACGGGTGCGGCACTGATATTTTTTCTGATCCTCTCCCAACACTTCATACCAGGAGCCTGTTGATTTCATAACGAGCCCTGTCATGATTTTACTAAAAATTTAGTGCAGTAGTCGGTTATTTTTTTGGTGGCTCCCAGGTTCTCTTCTACATACTGGCGAGTGACTTCACAAGCGAGTAAAAAAGTTTGAGGTACACTAACCATTTCATATTTTGTCTTTAGGTCATTACAATCAGCTACAGCGAAAGCACCACCTCGGTTAATCAAATCAACTGCTTCCTGAAATTTCTCATAATTTTTGTCTCCAAAGAAAATAGGAATGCCATAACATGCTGGTTCTAAAATATTGTGAAGCCCTTTGCCAAATGACCCGCCCACGTAAGCAAACTCTCCATAGCGATATAATCGGGCTAGCAAGCCCACGTTATCAATTAGTAAAACAGAGAAGTCCTCAATATTCTTCCCCGCTCGCGAATAGCGAACCGTTTGAACATGCAGATTTTTTTCAATAGAAGATAAAACCGACTCGCTGATTTCGTGGGGAGCAATAATAAATTTTAGTTTGTAGGAATTCTCATTGATAAAGGGTGCTAACACGTCCAAATCTTCGGGCCAGCAACTTCCGATCACAAGTGTTTTTTGACCACCTTTAAATTTTCTGGAGATTTCAATTTCTTCGGTGTGGCTAACCAGTGATTTTACCCGGTCGAAACGGGTGTCTCCTGCACGGGTAACGGCTTTAATGTTAATGGAGTTTAGTAAGCTTACAGATTCGTCATTCTGCACAAAAAAATGAGTAAAGTATGAAAGAACATTGCGATAAAATGATCCGTATGATTTGAAAAAAAGCTGCTGGCTACGAAAGATGGAAGAAATGGAAAGTAAGGGAATGCCTCTTTTATTTAATTCATTAGCATAGTGAAACCAAAATTCGTATTTGACAAAAATAGCCAGTCGCGGCTTGACAGATTCAATAAGTTGTCTGGCATTTTTTGCGGTATCCCATGGTAGATAAAAGACCCAGTCCGCCTGATTATAATTTTTTCTCACTTCGTACCCCGAAGGTGAAAAAAAAGTCAGGAGTATCTTATAGGTGGGGTATGATTTCCGCAACTCTTCCATGACGGGCCTGCCTTGTTCAAACTCTCCCAGGGAAGCACAATGAATCCATATCACAGGAGACTGATTATTTATAAAAGCATTACCTATTCTTTTTGACAATTGATGATGGCCTTTTATCAGTAATCGTGTTTTGGTGTTAAAAAGAGCAGAGAATCTGGCCAAAACCCCAATAAAAAAAATGACAAGATTGTAAAGAAAGATCACCGGATAGTTTTATTTGAGTGCAAATTAGCGCAAATCATTCAATCAATTCAGGATTTGGAATCGAGAGGATGTGTCCTAATTTTAAAAATTAAAGCGCAAGAGGGTTACTGTAGCTATAAAACAAAGAATGAAGTAGCAAGTGATTGAAAATAG
>JANOLM010000057.1:0-9820 GCA_031419815.1 Bacteroidia bacterium | reverse complement strand
CAGGAAACCGAACTTTTCAGTTCTACTTTCAACTTTTAGGTTTTTATTTTTATCCTCGAACGCATAGACATAGTAGATACCTTGCTTTAGGTTTTCTATTCTGAAGGAACTATCTTTTTTTGTCTTAGTGAAAAAGATGGGGCTATGCTTGAAAATATCAAACGTATCCGATTGGTATAAGGCGACTATAATTTTTTCTGGTATTTTTTCTGTAAGCGACTCTGTTAGTGTTCCTGAGATTTGAAGTGAGTCAATCGTTGTGCCTGTGCTAAATGCTAAGTGAAGATCTTCAGCAGAATTTCCTTCATTCAAATCCTGAATCCCTTCCCTGAATGAGAGACTATAGGTAGTGCTATCCATCCACCCGTTCTTGGGTTCTATGTAAACCTTATTTTGTTTGGCTCTAAATAAAATTTCGGCTCCAGGGCTTGGAGTGATGATGATTTCTTCTTTTGCGTTATTTACTTTGACTAGTTCATCAAATATTAGCTCAATAGATTTTCCTTTAAAGTTTGTTTGCTTATCCGTGGGAATTGATTTTTTAAGTACCGGAGGGTCTTCATCCTTGGGTCCACCGGTCGGAGTGGTTTGGCTTGCGCACCTCCACACTAGAATACTAGCCGAGAGAATAAGGAGAATGCCAAATGCTTTTTTCATGCTTTGGCAATATAAACAAGGCTTGAATAGTTTTGATCTTTTCTGGCTGCGAGATTCGATCGGAATCCCAATGCAAATGCCCTTACTGAATTGATCAAAAAACTTGTTGTAGGATGCAGATATTTTTCGCTTAAAAGCGACACATAAAATGAATCTTGTTTCATTGGAATTTTATCAACAAGATTTAGCCCATGGGATTGAAGCAGGGTTCTCATGTTTTCTTTAGAAAAATGCCAGAGATGTCTGGGCACATCATAAGCAGCCCAGCTTGATTGATATACCCTTGCATCGAGACTTTCATGATTGGGAACAGCAATAAATATTATGCCATCTTTGGTCAGATGACTTTTTAATTCTGAGAGTTTTTGATTTAGATTTTCTATATGCTCAAGCACATGCCAGAGTGTGATTACATCAAACTTTAAATTGCTGAGTTGACTAAGTGATTTAGAAATAGTAAGTGAAGTAAGTTGGGTTGCTTTTTGTCTTGCTGTTTCTGAAGGTTCCACCCCCCAGCATTCCCAGTTAGCGCTTTTACAAGTATTTAAGAATTCTCCGGTTCCGCAGCCATAGTCTAGAATTTTACCTTTTGATTTGTATCGATGAATAAGGGTAAGCTTCCAACGAAGTGTAAATGAGCGTATGCTTTTATAAACTTTATCAGTTATAGTTTCTGAGCTATTGGAATGCGAAATATAGTCTTTCGACTCATAATACTTTCCGATAGAACTTGAGTCTGGCCGGGGACTTGTAATAAGAAAGTTGCACGACAAACACCTAATGATTGAGAACGTTTCTTTAGAAGTAGTAAAGTCAGTGCAGTGAATGAACAGATCAAAATCAACTCCCTTGCAAATGGGACAAATAGTTACAAATTCAAGAGCCATTTAATTATTTGCCTAAGTACACGGTTAAGACTGAAACATCTGCAGGAGACACACCGCTTATTCTGGTCACTTGACCAATTGTTTCAGGCCGAATTTTTTTGAGTTTCTCCCGAGCTTCAGATGATAGCGCTTTAACACGGTCATAATCAAAGTCGTCCCATATCTTATAGTTTTCAAGACTTTCTATTTTTTCAGCTAGTTTATGTTCACGATCAATATAGCTTTCATATTTAATCTGAATGTCGGCTTGCTCCAGAACTTCAATGGAATATTTAGAGAGATCACGTTCAATATCCTTATGCAGTTTTCTTAACTCTGGAATCCCTATTTGGGGTCGCTTTAAAAGAGAAGCGGCTGAAACTTTTTCTTTTATGACAGAGGTATTGATTTCGCCTAACTCTGTGTTCACCTGCTCTGGATTGACTTTCAACGTTTTTAGTTCATCGATAAGTTTTGAAAGATTATTTTTCTTGGTCAAGACTTTTTCCAATCGATTGTCTTTTGCCAATCCTATTTTGTGTCCAATCTGAGTGAGTCGGATGTCGGCATTGTCTTGTCTCAAAAGTATTCTGTATTCAGCTCTTGAAGTGAACATCCGATAGGGCTCTTGGGTGCCTTTGTTGACCAAGTCATCGATCAACACTCCAATATAAGCTTCCGATCTTTTTAAGATAAGGGGCTCTTTTTCTTTTACTTTCAAGTGTGCATTTATACCGGCCATCAACCCCTGGCAAGCCGCCTCTTCATACCCGGTTGTGCCGTTGATTTGTCCCGCAAAATACAGATTATCAATCAGTTGAGTCTCTAAAGACATTTTTAATTGAGTGGGTGGAAAGTAGTCATATTCGATTGCATAGCCAGGCCTGAACATTTTTGCGTTTTCAAATCCTGGAATTTTAGTCAACGCCTGGTGCTGAATATTTTCAGGTAGTGATGTTGAAAACCCATTTACATAAATCTCCACCGTATTCCATCCTTCCGGCTCTACAAAAATCTGATGTCTGTCGCGTTCAGAAAACCTGTTGATCTTGTCTTCTATGGAAGGGCAATATCTTGGCCCAAGTCCTTTTATCCTCCCTTGAAACATGGGCGACTTATCAAACCCTTTTTCAAGTTCACTATGGACGGTTTTATTGGTATAAGTAATCCAGCAGCTAAGTTGTTTTTTCAAAGGCACGGTCTCCAGGAAGGAAAAGGTACCAGGATTTTCATCGCCAAGCTGTTCTTCCATTTTTGAGTAATCAAGCGATCGGCCATCAACTCTTGGAGGTGTTCCCGTCTTCATCCTTCCGGATTCAAAACCTAATTCAATTAAGTGTTCTGTTATGCCAGTAGCGGATTTTTCGGCTGCTCTCCCTCCTCCAAAATTCTTTTCTCCGATATGAATTTTGCCATTAAGAAATGTGCCATTCGTTAGAACAACTGATTTTCCTAAAATTTCAATACCTAAGGCAGTACGAACACCAACTGCCTTTTTTCCTTTAATAATAAGGCCAGTAACCATTTCTTGCCAGAAATCAACATTTGGCGTTTTTTCCAAGGCCAATCTCCATTCTTCTGAGAATCTTACCCTGTCATTTTGTGTCCGTGGACTCCACATGGCTGGCCCCTTGGAGCGATTGAGCATTCTAAATTGAATCATGGATTTATCTGAAACAATTCCAGAATAGCCACCCAAAGCATCAATCTCTCGCACAATTTGCCCTTTTGCAACCCCACCCATTGCAGGGTTGCACGACATTTGGGCAATGGTACCCATATTCATTGTTACCAATAAAACCCGGGAACCCATGTTTGCCGCAGCGGCAGCCGCCTCACAGCCGGCATGCCCGGCACCAACCACAATTACATCATACTCAGGAAACATAGATTTTGATTGTTTCACGTGGAACAACAATTCTAATTAACAGGAATTGTTTCACGTGGAACTACTTCCACAAAGATAGGCAAGCTTCCTCTTTTTTGCGCATAACAGATTTTTCCGATGGGCTTTTGTCTTTGAAACCAAGGATGTGGAGCACTCCATGAATCATTACCCGATGGAGCTCTTCTTCAAAGTCTCTTTCAAATTTAATGGCGTTATCTTTAATGCGGTCTACACTAATGTAAATCTCACCGTCTACGACATCTCCCTCAGAGTAGTCGAAAGTAATAATATCTGTAAATGTTTTATGGTTTAAATAGCCTTGATTAAGGGTAAGCAAATAGGAATCCGAGCAGAAGATGTAAACAAGGGAAGTAAGATTTCGCCCTTCAGACTCGATAACGCCCTTAACCCAGCTTTTTAGGTTGTTCTGTTTTTTTGGCTTGAATTTGATCCCTTCCGATAGGAAATAAATAGATGACATCAGGAGTTGATGTAAAAACACAGTTCTACTACCCTTCCTCCTTCTTGAAAATCTACCTCATCAGACAGATGTTTCATTAGAAATATCCCTCTACCACCTGGTTTTTCAATATTTTCCGGGGCGGTTGGGTCTGGTAGGATGCTAAAGTCAAAACCTCGGCCTTCATCTTCAACCTTAAATTTTATTAGGTTTTCCTCAAGACTGAGGGACAAGGAAACATTTTTTGTAGAGTCATTCTTATTGCCATGTCTGATTGCATTATTGACAGCCTCCGTCACTGCAATCATAATGTTTCCATAGATATCCTCATTGAGATGGAATTTTTCTCTGCTATTGTCAATGAAGCTTTCAATCATCCTTATGTTTTCTGAAAGAGATGGAATTTCGATACGGATGTTATTCATGGGCTATAAATCAACTATTTTTCAATCTTCAGTTCCTACACGCTTAAAATATTCATTAACCTCTTTCTTATAATACGGATATAGTTTTGGAGGTACTGTTTTCAGCAATTCTAGTTCTTTTTCCTTTAATCTTAAATACTCTTCAAAAGCCCTTGGTATTTCCTTGTTGTAATCTTTAGCTGTTTCCCCTTTCCTTTCTTGATCCTGATTTTGTTCACGCATAGATTTCTCAGTTTCCAGCAAGCGAGTAAGTATTTCCTTTTGTCTTCGTATGGTTTGTTCAGTAATCTGCTTGTTAACCAAATCCATCTCGGTTTGTTCCATTTTGCCTGGTAAATCACCCCCCGGCATTTTGCCACCATCTCTTTTTAGCTTTTCCTGCATTTCCTGAAGGGCTCTTCTTATGCGCTCCTGTTCAGCCGCCATCTCAGCCACTTCCTCTGACAACTGTCTTCCTTCTTTACCGCCTTTTTTTAAATCTTCTATTTTTTGATTGAGTTGTTGCTGCATTTCACCAAGGCTTTGTTGTTTCCCTTTCTTCTTTCCCTTTTTCATGGAAGGCTTTGCATTGGCCATCATGTCCATCATCATATCAAAATGATCATTTAGCAAAAGCGCCAGGTTGTTCATACTTGTCATGGACAATTGCATCTCCGATCCGGCATTTCCCTTTCTTCTTTCTTTCGTGTGTTCAACAGCTTTATCCATATGGTCATTCAGTTCGCCTATCTCTTTTGTTACGACTGAACTTAGGAACGGATCTCTTTTTGAAAGAGATAAAAGGCTGTCTTCCAATACTTTAGCATCATCCTTGAGTTTAAGCTGAGTCTGAGAGAGTGAAATGTATTTTGGATCCGTCTGTTGAATTTGATTGAATCCCTTCATCAAACCCTCTTCATCAAACGAAAGCTTTATTATTCCATGAATGATCTGGCGCATGGATTCCAGGTTTTGCTCGTCTATCTCCATTTCCATTGAACTTTGCATACCCTCCATCTGCTGCTGCATTTTTTTCATCTGATCAATGGATTTCTTCTGAGATTCGGTGGCTTTTTTTGTTTTGTTCTGCTTGAGTGATTCCTTGCTGTTTTCCTGGGTTTCTTTTAGTTGATCTAAATCTTCCTTTGAGGGTGAATCAGTCTCTTTGTCCAACTCCTCGCCCATTTTCTCAAGCTCTTCCACTGATTTCTCAAATTTCTCCAACTCCTTGTTTAGCTCCTCCTGTTCAGTCGCAAGTTTTTCATTTTCAGAAACCTCATTTTGACTTTCTTTATTTTGCTGTGATTGGTTGTTTTTATCTTCTTTGTCACCCTCTTTTTGCTCTGATTTTTTCTCTCCGGCTAGTTCTTGGGTTTTATCCAACAAGCTCTCTTGCTTATCAGCCTGTTCCTTAATCTCCCCTATCGCCTGCTCAAGCTTGTAATCATATTTTAGCTGCTTAAATAATTCCAGGGTGCGCTCAAGTTCTTTTTCCAAATTTATTTCCTTCCGATCCATTTTATTCATCAGCTTTTGAACTTGAGACATATCAGAGTTTTCCTTCAAAAGTTTTTGAAGCTCCTCAAATAGTTTTTTGGTTTCCGGATCAAGGAGCTCCTCCATTAGTTTTTTGATCTGTTCCGATTTTTCTTTGATCTTATCACTTTGCTCAGAAAAGGTATTTTTCTTTTCTTCTAATAATTCATTTTGCTTTTGAAGCTCGCTAATCATTTGATCCAGATTCTGTTTCTGTTCAATCAAATCTTCCAACATTTTTTTGTCTTGCCAATCCAAATTCTGTTTGCCTTTTAGCTTTTTCTCAGCCTCTTCAATTGACTCCTTCAGGTCTTTCGCTTTTTTCAAACTTTGGTCAAATCTTCCTTCTGTGTCTGATTCTGATTTTGTGATTTCAGCTTTTAATTCTTCTTCACCAGGCAAGGAAAAGACATAGCTTGCAGACCTTGTCACTTTCCGTCCGTTCACACCATCATTATCCCATACTTGCAAAAAATAATCTAGCCGATCTCCTGGCAGCAGGTTAAGGGAATCGAATCTCCAGTTGTAAAAAAAACTTTGTTGAAGTTGATTTTTATTGATCGGAATATGAATCAATTTTTTTTCCGACTCATTATTCTTACTAATGATTTGGTAGCTCAAATCAAGTTGTGTCACACCATAGTCATCCCCGATAGCACCACCCAGCACTATGCTTTTATAAAGTACAGAATCTTTCAGGTACTCTACTGCTATTTCTGGATAGGCATCTTTAATGACAGCAATAGAATACGCTATCTTTTCTCTATTCCGACTTTGTTCATTCTCTAAATCGATGGAATATTGGTCTGGGGTATTGAATCCCTTACCGAAGGCA
The DNA here is from genome assembly GCA_031419815.1 of Bacteroidia bacterium. Classification (GTDB taxonomy): domain Bacteria; phylum Bacteroidota; class Bacteroidia; order Cytophagales; family Cyclobacteriaceae; genus ELB16-189. Next base: position 3,174 of record JANOLM010000057.1, on the reverse strand, counting down.
AATATCTGATCATCAACACCTTGCATAGGATTTGGCGCTTCTTGGGAGGAGAAACTTATGAAGGCCTTTGTGGCGTTTGCCGTGCCTACTTTCCAGGTAATTTTTGTGCCTTCCGGCACTTCCAGGTTACCAGCGTTTTTGAATTCTTCATTTCTTCTGGAGAGGTAACGGGGGTATTCAAGACTTACTTTCAGCTCTGTTATTTCCGGGCGGTTTGTCAACAGAATTGTATAAGGTTCAGAATAAAAACCAGACGCTTCGATCTGGAAGGCAATACCATTTTGAATTTTTTCAAACGTATAAACAAAATCTCCGGGCGAGACTGTTTCCATTTTCAAGCGCTGATTTCCAGAAACAATGTAAGCCGATTCTGCTATTGCCTCGCCTTCTAGTTTTAGTTGAAGGGTAAAATCTTCATTGAAGAAAGCGTATAAATTTTTATTCTGAATTAGAAATTTAAATGGCGCTTCAGGTGAGAACTCACGGGTAAAGTAAACAATCCGTTGACTGCTTTGCGTAAGGATTCTGGTATTGATTAAAAGGATCACCAAAATAATTCCTATCGGAATAAAAAGATATTTCAAGTACTGTCTATTTTCTCTCAGGTCGATGGCCTGTTCAAAGGAAATATTATCAAATAGTTTTGATTTTTGTTTAACACCAGCTTCCAAAAGAGCAGAGCCTGATTGAGAAGAAGAAAGCTGAAGAAGATTTAATAGCCTATCTCCTACGGATGGGAAATAGGATCCGATTAGGCGCGCACTCTCATCTTGGTCAAGTCCTTTACGATATAACCACCAGACAATTGGTTTTTTAAAAAACCGATAGATGCAATAGGCAACAAGGCCAAAGAACAAAATGAAAATAGTGAAACGAGCTCCTGTGCCAAGCCACAGGTTGTATTCAATAATCGCGGCAATCAAAAAATAGAAAAGGATAAGCGACAAAGTGAGCAACCCTCCTCTAATAATAAAATTCAGGTAATACTTTCGCTTAAATGAAGTCAGCTTATCATGAATATGTTTTATCTCTCCCTCCACCGCTTCAAAAGTTTATTTAGTGAAAACGTTTATACACAGCACTTAGTTTTTATAATCTACTAAGATAAGGGAAGAACAGAGCGAATTCAAAAATATCGAATCAAAATACAGCTTGTGGGGGGAATGGAATAATACCCAACGGATAGTAAAATTCATCGAAGAGCCAAAGCTCCTAAAATTTCGTATATTTATACGAAAACATTCTTATCATGGAAACAGCCTTTCAATTATTGGGTGTATCAGGTAATCCTTCTTCAATGGAGGTAGTGGAGCTTCTGGAAAAGGGGTTTACCAAGAGGAATTATTTAAAAGCTAAAGAGTTTACAGGCTTTAGCCACCAGGAAATGGCTGCAGTACTTTCTGTAAGTACCAAAACACTAGAGGGAAAAAAAGGAAATGACCGACTAAGCGACACCGCTTCCGAGCGCCTATTGAAACTTGCAGAAATAGCTTCGCTTGGCTTCGCCACATTCAATAATAATGATCTCTTTCGCGATTGGTTGCACCGACCATTGCGTCCACTCGGTGGTAAAAAGCCAGTTGAGCTTATGATCAATATGTATGGCCTTGAAACAGTAAAAAGCTTGTTGGGACGAATTGATCAAGGAGTTTACTCGTGATCGTATATAGAATTACAAGAAGCGACCGCGTGGCATTAGATGGCAAGGGTGCCGCTGATTTTCCTGGCCGTTGGAATATAGCAGGTGAACCGTGTCTTTATGCTTCAGCATCACCTTCATTGGCACAGCTTGAAGTGATGGTTAATGTTGATGATTGGAAGATATTCATTTCAATTCAGTACCTGATATTAAAAATAGAACTTCCGGAGGACAGTATTATTAAAGTAAATCCAATGGAATTACCGAGTGACTGGAACGACCCGGTTTACAATCTGCAAACACAACTATTTGGATCTAACGTATTCAAGAATCCGGCTATGCTTGGTTTTAGCGTGCCAAGTGCTATAAACAAAATCGAAGAGAATTTTATCCTTAACCCACGGTCAAACAATTTTGTGGATAGCGTTAGGGTGATTGAGAAAATACCCTTTCAGATTGACAGCAGGCTCTTATAAGAAACCACTTATTAAGATTCTAGGGATTTGATTTCGGGAACATACACCCAGTCAAATTCCTTTTCAAAATATTCCAGAACGTGCATCTTTAATAGCTTTTCCTGCTCCAGAAGATCAAAGTGCGGTAGTTTTTTAATCATTTTCCAGTGTGGCCATCCATCTTTATCTAACCCTTCCAAGGTATAATAGCCTGAAAGGCTAAGCACTTTACAAATGGCGATATGCAAGAGGTCTTGTTTTTCTTCTTTTGAAAACCGTTTGGCCCCAAGACCCAGTTCCTGCATACCAATAATGAACAGAACGCCATTCAGGTCTTTGGGTTTTTTGCCAATTGTTTCTTCAACGAACACAGTCAGTTGATGCCATTTTCTGTCAAGGTCTAAATCGCGCTTAAACATTTTTGATTTATGCGTTTAGTTCTTCCCAAAATTCATATGCCCTGCGAAGATGAGGGATTACTATTGTTCCACCCACCAAAGTTGCAACACCCATTGCTTCGTGCACTTCTGCAGTAGTAAAGCCAACCTCTTTGCATTTTCCAAGATGGTATTTTACACAATCATCGCACCGCAAAACCAATGAACACGTGAGGCCAATCAGCTCTTTACTTTTTATGTCCAAGGCTCCCTGAGCATAGGCATTTGTATCCAGGTTAAAAATGCGTTTTATAATCAAACTATCCCCCGCCAAAATCTTTTCATTCATTTTGCTGCGGTAATCATTAAATTGCTTTACAAGGTTCATGATTGTTAGTCTTTACTGCGCAAATATGAGTTCATTCAATCGCAAATCAAACTAGATCGGCAAGGTGAGCGCCATTTCGGATTTTGTATCGCTATTTTTTCCGCACTGTTGCCTGGCATGTTCAGAAGCCCTTGTCAAAGGTGAAGATATACTGTGCACCCAATGTCTGGCAGAGCTACCCAAAACGAATTATCATCTGCAGGCAACTAATCCCATTGAGGAACGGCTTTTTGGGCGACTTAAAGTAAAACATGCCTGGGCTTTTTTGAAGTTCAGGAAAAGTGGAATAGTCCAACATCTGCTTCATCAACTAAA
>JANOLM010000056.1:0-2460 GCA_031419815.1 Bacteroidia bacterium | reverse complement strand
AGAAGTAAAGACAAGATTGTCACCATCTATTCCCGTAAGGAAGAAAGCGCGAAGAAATTTGCGGTTGATTACAATGTTGCCTTCTCTACTACCGATATGGAAGCAGCTATTAACAGACCCGAAGTGGATGTGGTTTGCATCTCTTTGCCAAACAACTTGCACGAAGCGGCAGTCATGCTTTGCTGCAAACATAAGAAAGCTGTGATCACAACAAAACCGCTTGGTCGCAATGCAGAAGAAGCTAAGCGAATGCTGGAAGCAGTTGAAAAGGCAGGCATCTTCAATGGATACCTGGAAGATCTTGTATACACTCCAAAATTTTTGAAAGCGCATGAAAGTGTAAAGAACGGGGCGCTTGGAAGAATCCTTTGGGCCAAGTCAAGGGAGACACACCCTGGCCCGCATAGTGACTGGTTTTGGGACATTGAACAAGCAGGTGGAGGTTGCATTCTCGACCTTGGATGTCATTGCGTAGAAATCTCCCGCAGCTACATTGGCAAAGACATCAAACCGGTAGAGGTGATGTGCTGGGCCGATACACAAGTAAAACCGATTGATGCGGAAGATCATGCCATAGGCCTGGTCAAATATGAGAACGGGGCCATCGGTCAGTTTGAGGTAAGCTGGACTTTCCGTGGTGGTTTAGACTTACGTGATGAAGTGATGGGAACTGAAGGAACAATTTGGATAAATAGTTTTCTTAGAACGGGATTTGAAATGTTCACCACGGGCAAAGCAGCAAATTATGTGGCCGAAAAAGCAGAGAGTGACAGGGGCTGGCTATTTCCGGTTGGCGATGAATTGAACGAACTGGGTTATAATCACATGTTCATGGATATGTTTAATTCCATGGAACAGGGGAAGCAACCCAAAGAAACTTTTTACGATGGTTATGTAGTAAATTCTGTGTTGGATGCTGCGTATAGATCAGCTAAGACCAAACAATGGGAACCGGTGAAACTTGATATTTGGCGAGGCCGCGTTGGTGTATCTAAAGATGCGCACTTGACGGAATATGATGCTGATCACTACCTCGTCAAAGAAGAAATGACACACTATGGTGCGAAGAAACTGATTTTGAAAAATAAGAAAACCGGGAAGATTTTGGAGAGAGTGGAAGGTTAAGTTGTAGACTGGAGATTTGAAATAAAGCAGGAAGTCCTTGTCGTAGAGTTTTTGATGCCTCACCAACTAAATTCATGTTGCGAGAAAAGTCTTGTGTTATTTTTTTATTTCAGGTAAAGAAGATCAAGGCTAGTGTCATGTTAATTGTAATTTGACGGTTAAACTTTGCAGGGACTATTGATTTTACAGCGACTTTTACAATTAACTATTAACATTTCACGGTTAACTTAACACTAGGTCTGTCCAAAGAAATCCGCAAAAACCTCTGTCAACTTTCCAAAAGACTTCACTTCTATTTTTGTTTTGCTCAAGTCAATTGATTTTTGGCTGAATTTGGAAATATAGATTTCTTTAAAGCCAAGTTTCTCTGCTTCCGAAATGCGTTGATCAATTCGGTTCACTGCACGAAGCTCTCCGCCCAATCCAATCTCTGCAGCAAAACAGATTTTATCGTTCACCGGAATTTCTTGCATGGAGGAAATGATGGAAATACACAAAGCAAGGTCAATGGCAGGATCTTCCACATATATCCCACCGGCCATGTTTACGAATACATCTTGAGTGCCCACGCGGAAACCGCAACGTTTTTCCAACACTGCCAATAGCATATTCAATCGCTTTTGATCAAAGCCTGTAGGCGTGCGCTGTGGAGTTCCATACGAGGCCGGGCTCACAAGCGATTGTATTTCAATTAACAATGGACGGTTTCCTTCAATGGTGGCTCCAATGGTGACGCCACTTAATTGTCCGTCTTTTTGTGAGATTAAGATTTCAGAAGGATTTGAAACTTCGCGCAAGCCAGTACCCAACATTTCATAGATACCAATCTCGGAAGTTGAGCCAAATCTGTTTTTTGTAGTGCGCAAAATCCGATAGGCCAGGTGACGGTCGCCTTCAAATTGTAGCACCGTATCCACCATGTGTTCCAAAACTTTGGGCCCCGCCAGCGTTCCATCTTTGGTGATGTGGCCTACCAGGAAAACAGGTGTGTTAGTTTCTTTGGCAAACTTCATCAGCTCACCTGCGCATTGGCGAACTTGTCCTATGCTGCCCGCAACGGAATCCAGCATGTGTGAATGAAGGGTTTGGATAGAATCAATAATAATAAGGTTGGGCTCCAGCGATTCAATCGCCTGAAAAATATTTTTAGTGTTGGTCTCCGCCAGCATATAAAAGTTTTCATGAAGCTGTCCATTGGATGGTGCGCTTTTGGTCTTTTTTGAAATGCGCTCGGAACGCATTTTAATCTGTTGTTCGCTTTCCTCTCCTGACACGTAAAGTACTTTTGCGTTTTGAAGGGCAAGCCCGATCTGAAGCATTAATGTGGATTTGCCG
>JANOLM010000055.1:0-2950 GCA_031419815.1 Bacteroidia bacterium | reverse complement strand
CCTGATATATCTGATGCTTATTTTAAAAGCCGGCCAAGAGGTAGTCAGGTTTGTGCTTGGGCTTCTCCACAGAGCACGATAATAAAGGACTGGATATTTTTAGAGGATCGGGTTAAAGAAATTGAAAAGAGATTTGAGGATAAAAAAGTTTTGTCTCGTCCCAATCAGTGGGGAGGTTTTGGAGTTGATGCTTTCGAGATTGAATTTTGGCAAGGAAGATCAAGCCGGTTACACGATCGAATTGTTTACACAAAAGTTGATCAGCTTTGGAAGATCAACAGGCTTGCACCATGATTACAAATTTAGGTTTGGGTTTATGATTGAATTAGGATTTCTTCATTTGATGAGAACTCCTAAAATCTATAATAGAAATTCTCAAATCTTTTTGGATGGAATTAGAAGATATCAAACAAGGATTTGACTCCAATAAATCTTCTTACGGTAAATCCTTCACCATAATTTTTGCCGATAGCATAACCCATTTCTTGTGCTCGCGACTCAACCATTTTTAGAAAACCAGGATTGGAGATATACGTAGTTGGCTCATTGCTGTGCGGATCGTAAAATTGAGTTTTAAATGCCCGGATAGCGGTCATTTTAGTTTCCCAGAAATCAGAAACATCCACAATAATATCCGGCTTTAGGTACTGACTTTGAATGTAATGATACATGGCCTTTGGCCGCCAAGAGGTTTGTGGCTTTCCGTCCAGGGATGTTTCAACCTTTGATAACCCTGCCAAAAAAGAGGATTCAAATGCAAGTTCTGCACCTTTACCATGATCCGGATGACGGTCAAAAACTGCATTGGCCAAAATCAACTCTGGCCTGTATTTCCTAATGACTCTAATTACTGCCATCTGGTCTTCAGCAACATTTCGGAAGAACCCATCCTTCAAGTTCAGGTTTTCCCGAGCAGATACGCCTAATATTCTTGCCGATTCCGCTGCCTCTTGATCCCTGGTTTGAACGGTTCCGCGTGTCCCCAGCTCTCCCCTGGTAAAATCCACAATACCCACTTTATGGCCCAATGCAATGTGTTTGGCAATTGTTCCACCACAACCTAATTCGGCATCATCAGGATGAGCTGCAAGGACGAGAATATCCAATTTCATTATCATGCTTGTTTAGTGAGTGACCAAAGCTTCCTTTGCTGCTAGAAACCGTTCGGCATCCAGTGCACCCATGCAGCCTGTTCCGGCAGCAGTTACTGCCTGTCTGTAAATCTTATCGGCAGCATCACCCACGGCAAAAACGCCTTCAATATTAGTCCTTGTACTTCCAGACTTTACTTGAATGTATCCGCTCTCATCTAATTTCAGAATTCCTTTAAAAATATCAGTGTTGGGTTTATGTCCAATTGCAACAAAGAAACCTTTGATAGGTATTTCTTTTTTTTCACCCGAAACATTATTGAGTACTCGCATGCCGCTTACTTCATGTTCTCCTAAAATTTCTTCCGTCTCCGTATTCCATAAAATTTCAATCTTGGGATTACTTAATACACGCTGTTGCATAATCTTAGAGGCCCGCATTTCGTTGCGTCTTACAATCAAATAAACTTTTGGGCACAAGTTTGATAAATAGGTTGCTTCTTCTGCCGCGGCATCACCAGCTCCTACAACTGCCACATCAGTTCCCCGATAAAAAAAACCATCACACACAGCACAGGCAGAGACTCCTTTGTTAAAGAACTTTTGTTCAGATGGCAACCCTAAATATTTTGCAGTAGCACCTGTTGCTATAATGACGGACTCGGCAATTATTTCCTGCTTTTCATCCACTGTAACTTTTAGCGGATAACCAGAGAAGTCAACTGAAGAGACTAGTGCATAGTTTACTTTGGTGCCGAAACGTTCGGCCTGTTGCTGAAGATCAATCATCATCTGAGGACCATTAACTCCTAAAGGATAACCTGGAAAGTTTTCAACATCCCCTGTTATGGTCAATTGTCCACCCGGCTGTCCACCTGTATAAAGAACGGGGGATAGCCCGGCACGGGCAGCGTAAATTGCGGCTGTGTAACCGGCTGGGCCAGACCCAATGATCAAAACTTTAACTTTTTGCTCCATAAAATTAAGTTGTTAGCGTTTGCATAAAAAAGGTCTCAAGTTATTGAGACCTTTGATTGAATCAAAATTAGAATCATTTTTAACCCAAGTAAGGCTTTAATGCCTTACTTCTGGAGGTATGTCGGTGTTTAAGCAAACTTAGGCTCTAACAGTTACCTTCTTATTTTGGCAACAAAACTTTTCTAGATAATCTGAACTTGCCAGTTTTCTTATCTATTTCAACCAGCTTAACCTTAACCTCTTCTCCAACTTCCATTACGCCATCCATTGTCTCCAATCTTTCCCACTTAATCTCTGAAATGTGAAGTAAGCCATCTTTTCCAGGCATAAATTCAACAAAAGCTCCAAATGGCATAATTGATTTCACAATGCCATCATATACCTGGCCTACTTCAGGGATAGCCACGATTGCTCTGATACGCTTAACAGCGGCATCCATAACTGCCTGATTGCTGGCGTAAACGCTTACAATTCCTTTGTTATTAACTTCCTCAATTACCACTGTGGCACCTGTTGTTTTCTGGATGTCTTGCACAACCTTACCGCCTGGCCCGATTACTGCGCCTATCAACTCTTTCTCTATATGTATGCTAAATGCTCTTGGTGTATGAGGCTTAAGATCGGGCTTGGTTGCACCAAGGGTTTTCTTCATTTCATTCAAAATGTGCAATCTCCCTTCCTTGGCCTGCATTAAAGCTTCTTTTAAAACATCATAGGTTAAGCCCTCTACCTTTAAGTCCATCTGGCATGCTGTGATCCCTTTTTCTGTACCAGTCACTTTGAAGTCCATGTCGCCCAGGTGATCTTCATCACCAAGAATATCCGATAAGATCGCATATTTTCCAGTGCTGCTATCCGAGATCATGCCCATTGCAATACCG
>JANOLM010000054.1:0-2952 GCA_031419815.1 Bacteroidia bacterium | reverse complement strand
GGGTACAAAAGGAAAAATAATGGCCAACTATAGCAAAGCTCCAGTGCTATTGCCTACCGCAAGGATGAAAGAGGTTACGTTTCCAAAACAAACTTTAGCACGCGTGCCAGGTGCCCAGGATGGCCACTATACACAATGGGTCGATGCTTGCCTTGCGGGATATGGCAAGATGGAATTAAGTTCTCCATTTGAATATGCAGGGCCCTTCACAGAAGCAGTGTTGATGGGTAATCTTGCTATCCGAAGCTATGCTATGAAGGGGGTGCAAGGAGCAAGATATCCAGGACGCAAGAAACTTCTGTGGGATGCCAAGAACATGAAGATCACCAACTTTGATGAGGCTAATCAGTTTGTGAAGAGAGAGTACAGGGCAGGTTGGAGTTTGTAGAATTTAGAAATGAGCATTGAAAGATTAGAGAAAATTTCGAATCGATAAAAAACGTGATATTAAAAGCAGTTTTGTACAACTACCAATTCAAACTATCTTTGTTTAATAAGATCTATACCTTATGAGTACTGCAACCATCCGTCAAAAACTTCATCATTACATCGAAACAGCACAAGACAAAAAAGTGAAAGCTATTTTTGCAATGGTAGAAGACGAGATTAAGCAAGTCGATACTATCTGGACGGATGAATTTTTAAACGAACTAAATAAAAGGGCAAGTGATTTTGAAAATGGAAAAGTGAAGGGACGCACATGGGAGGAAGTAAAGAAAGTAACAAAACAAGGCACAAAATTAAGATAGTCTCAATGAGCTATCGGGTTGTTTTCCATCCTATTGCTGAAAGCGAATATCAGGAAGCTTACTTATGGTACGAAGACCAACTGAAAGGACTAGGTAATCGCTTTGAAGATGCTGTTGAAGTTCGATTAAATCAAATCCTAATAAGGCCACTATTATACTCCAAAAAAAGAGGAGTATTCAGGGAAGCTAAGATGGACGCTTTCCCGTTTCAGATTGTATACAAAATCTACGAAAAAGACAAGACGATATTTGTTTCTGCAATTTATCACTCCAGCCGCAATCCAAAAAAGAAATATAGAAACTAAACCCTTAGCAGAAAAATGACTTAATGTGAGGTAATCAGAAAAAAAATTAAATCACACATTTACCCTCTCCATCTTCGGCACCAGAAAATGCATGATTGACCAGGCGATTAGATAAGCCGATCCACAAATAATAAACATGATGTAATAAGCAGTCTCTATTTGCCCAATGGCTCGGTAATGGACGAACATATTTTTTTGAACAAATAGGGAAAGGAAAATCCCTCCGAGTCCACCAAACATGCCGCCAATACCCACCACAGAACCAATGGCTTTTTTAGGAAACATATCGGACACTGTGGTGAAAATATTTGCACTCCATGCCTGGTGTGCCGATGTGGCTATGCCTATGACAATAACTGCATACCACATACTGATCTGTCCCATGATCTGGGCAAATACAATAGGTATTACCAGAAATGCATAAATCAGCATAGATGTTTTCCGAGCCTTGAATACTGGCCAACCATTTTTGATAAAGGCTAAGGGCAACCATCCTCCCCCAACACTGCCAAAGGTGGAAATCATATACACCGCTGCCACAGGTAGCGCTACTGCTGTTCCTTTCAACCCATACTGGCTCTCCAAAAAATCAGGCAACCAGAAAAGATAAAACCACCAAATAGGATCAGTGAGAAATTTACCAATGACAAATGCCCAGGTTTGTTTGAAGCCCAGCAATTTGAACCAGGAAACTTTCGGTTCGGTGCCATCTGTTTTCGCTACCGGCTCGTCCGTATCACTGTTGATGTACTCCAATTCCGCTGTTGAAAGTTTTTTGTGACGGGCAGGGATTTCATACATGACTATCCATAAAAAAAGCCAGATAAAACCAAACGAACTTGTGATAATAAAAGCCCACTTCCACCCCCACTCCACTACAATAAACGGCACCGACAGAGGAGCGATGATGGCACCGATATTCGTACCTGAATTGAAAATACCAGTGGCAAATGCTCGTTCCTTTTTTGGAAACCACTCAGCTACAGTTTTAATAGCCGCTGGAAAATTGCCAGACTCCGTAAGACCAAGGGCTGAGCGGGCGACAATAAAACCCATTGTACTTTGAACAAAAGCATGGCCTATGGCAGCTAAACTCCACGTAAGTGTAGCCAGGAAATAACCCATTTTAGTGCCGAGCCAGTCGATCAACCGTCCTGCCATCAACATACCAATGGCGTAAGAAAGTTTAAATGCTATTTCAATGTTGGCGTAGTCCCCATCGTTCCAATTAAACTCTTTTGTTAAATCCGATTTCAGCAAGCTTATAACCGCTCTATCTAAATAATTTATTGTAGTAGCAAAGAATACCAATGCACAAATCGTCCACCTGTATTTTCCGATGGCTTGATTTACAGTCTTTAAATTTTCCACGAGCAGTTGGTTAGGAGATACACTGATTTCATAAAATCTACTTTCTTACACTTTTTGCAATACGCAAACACTCAGCTACTTTCTGTTGAAGTAAAGGCCAATCTTTTTGTGTTAAGATTTCTTTTGTAAATAATTGTGATCCCATTCCAACACAAGCTGCACCCGCTTTAAACCAGGAAGACAAACTTTTTTCTGTAGGCTCCACTCCTCCGGTAATCATCAGTTGTAAGCCTGGAACAACTGGCATGATCGATGAAACAAAACCAGGACCTAATATAGAAGCTGGGAATAGTTTAATGATCTCGGCTCCATTATCTTTTGCGGTAACTATTTCCGTTAAGGTTGCACAACCCGGAATCCAAGGCACATCATTTTCATGGCATACTTTTGCCATCTCCAATTTCAAAATAGGTGAAATAATAAAGTCTGCACCGGCTTCAATAAACTTTTTAGTGGTAGGCCCATCCATGATGGTGCCAATTCCCAGCATGAGGTCAGGGTATTTCTTTGCTACGGAAAGTAAGTGT
>JANOLM010000053.1:0-7175 GCA_031419815.1 Bacteroidia bacterium | reverse complement strand
CAAACCGTTGAAGCTTAGAAGAAATAACCAGGTGGAAACACTCGTGATTCGGGGAGAACAGCCTACGTATTTACCTACCAGTTACAAGAACTTTAAATCTTTAGTAAAACTGGATCTTTCAAATAATGCACTAACAAAATTTCCCAATGGCGCAGCCAATAATAAAAAGTTAAAAGAATTACTTCTAATCAATAATGCCATTACCCTGAAGGATGACAAAATTAAACTTAACCCTTATGTTGAAAAACTGGACTTGCTAAAAAATAAAATATCAAAAGTCCCCCCTTCGATCAGGAATCTACCTAATCTAAAAACACTCAAATTCAACTATAATACTATAAACGAGGTTGCCCCTGAAATTAGTCAACTAGAAAGATTGGAAAGTCTTTCGCTATACAATAATCAACTCACCTCAATACCATGGGGCGTTTATCAATTGAAGTCGCTTAAAGAAATTGATCTTTATTACAACGATGTTGAGAGACTGGATGGAGCTGCCGCGAACTGGCAAAATCTTGAAATCCTATATCTGGCTTACAACAAAATTTTTTCATTGCCCGATAATCTTGGCGACTTGAAAAATCTGCGCGAGCTATACCTGCATGAAAACCGCCTCAGTTCACTGCCTGAAAATTTAAGTCAATTGCGAAACCTTAAAGTATTGCGGATCAACAATAACCGTTTGCCGCAGTTGCCTTCTTCCCTATCTAAACTAGCCAACTTAGAAAACCTGGATATATCAAGAAATGATATCCAATTCCTGCCGGACGACTTCTTTAATTTTCAGCATTTGAAAATGTTGGTGCTGGTTGCCAACCCGTGGAACCAGGAAACAAAAGAGCTCTTACCTGAAAAAGCAAAGGAACTCAGAGCAAAAGATGTAGTTGTGCACCTGAATTCCTTTGATGAAACAATTGATAATTGAGATTGGAAGTTTAAAAAATCGAAAGATTAGAGGAATATTTTAATCTTCAATTTTTACAATCTTCAAATCATTTAACTTTTACCTTCTTCTTTGCCCCACCATCTCCCTCGGCCATCAATTGCGCTTTGGCTCGTTGCAATTCTTCTCTCTGTGCTTCACTTACTACGGGATAGCTAAATTTCAGTTTCTCAAATTGCCTGTAAATAACAGAGGCAATCGCCAATCTGGCATACCATTTATCATCGGCAGGAATAATAAACCACGGGGCTGAATCCGTTGATGTTGCACTAATGGCTTCTTCATAAGCCTTTTGATAATTATCCCAATGACCTCGCTCCTTCAAATCTCCGAGTGAGAATTTCCAATTTTTGCTTTTGTCATCAATTCGCTCCAAAAATCTTTTCTTTTGTTCTTTCTTTGAAACGTTGAGAAAGAACTTCATAATTATCATGCCGTTATCGGTGAGATTTTTTTCAAACCGTCTGATCTGCTTATAGCGGCCTTCCCAAAAAGCCTTATCTATTTTTTTTAGGGACTCAACACCTGGAATATTTTCACCCAAGATGAATTCTGGGTGAACCTTTGTTACCAATACATTTTCATAGTGCGAACGGTTATGAATGGCAATCTCACCACGAGCCGGCAAGGCTAGTTCGTGCCTCCAAAAAAAATCATGATCCAACTCATGAGAATTGGGTGCTTTGAAACTGTACACTTTTACACCCAATGGATTAAACCCAGACATAATATGCTTTACTGCTCCATCTTTTCCTGCTGCATCCATTGCTTGAAATATAATCAAGACACTATAACGATTATGAGCATAAAGTTTATCCTGAATTTCAGCAAGATGTTTTCTTCCTTCTTCTAACAAGGATTCCGACTCCTTTTTGTTGAGACCTTTGCCTTTGTATCTAGTATCAAAATCCTTCATTCTGATATTTTTACCTGGCTTGACCAAAAGGCTCTTTAATTGAATAATTTTTTCATCTGTTAACATAAAGTGTTTCTTTTAATTACTTAAAAATAACCTTCAATTTGAAGGTTTAACATGATTTTAATCACCTTTTAAACAATGCTTCCACCTTGTTGCACGTCTACCGCACAATCCATTTAACGGCATTGAAGATAAAGTATATTTTTTGATTATAAAAAGTGGATAATATGATCCGTTTTTATTAAATTTCTAAACGATCAAACCACCTACCGTTATGAAAATAAAACCCATAATTTTATTCTGCAGCTTGTTTCTTGCTTCAATTACCTCATCATTTGGCCAAGATGACATAACTGCGATAAAGAAAGTTATCGAAAAAGAAACTTTTTCCTTTCAAAATGTCGACCGAAAGAACTGGGAAGATTCATGGCTAAAGGTTCCCTATGCTTATTGGTCTTACTCTGATTCAACTGGGACAAATTTCGTCCAGGGCTGGGATGCCATTAATAAATCATTTGGCGCCTATTTTAAAACTCAAGTTTCGAGTCGTCAAATTGACGTGGCTCGTAAAGGTGGGGAACTCAGCATTGAACGCGCGTGGGGCGAAATCCGAATCTATAAAAATGGTGCATTTGTCCAGTACATACAAAAAGTAAAAGATCATCTGATTGACCGCGATGAAACTTCCCAGATTCGAATCTTAGAAAAAATTGAAGGTAAATGGAAGATAGTTTACGTGGGAATAATTGCAAAGTATCCGAACGACTAAGAACTCTGCAAACTTCAAAACTGTCCGGTACGTAACATCACCAATGTGCAGGCTTCAAGTGCTTCTGCACCTGCTCTCTCTGCCATCTTTTCAAATTCAGGATTCTCTGTTCCTGGATTGAAAATTATTCGCCTGGGCTTCAAGCTAAGTATGTAATCATACCACTCTTTTTGATGGCGAGACCCAATGTATAAGGTTACAGTATCTACATTGTCCACCTTAGGTTTTTCAGTAATGTTAAGAATAGGCCGTCCAAACACCTCACCCTTTCTTATCCCTACGGGCACAAATTCATGCGTGTATTGATCCAACATCTGGGCAGCCAGATAAGCATAACGCGAAGGATTATTTGTAGCGCCAATAATGACAGTTTTTTTCATGTAAATTTTTGAAATGCTTTCGTATTGCTACTTTTGGTTATTCACGTAAGTTCTACTTCAAAATTTTAATGACCGCTTCAGCACATCGCTCTCCATCCATAGCAGCCGAAACAATTCCACCGGCATATCCAGCTCCTTCACCACACGGAAATAATTTCTTTATTTGTAGATGCTCCAATGTTTCTTTATTTCTGGGTATACGGACTGGCGATGATGTTCTGCTTTCAACTCCTACCACCTGGGCTTCATTGGTTAAATAACCTTTCATCTTATCTCCAAAACTCCTGAAGCCCTGCCGTAAGCTCTCAGAGATAAATGGTGGCAATATCTCTCGAATATCAATGGAGGCAAGCCCCGGCTGATAAGATGTTTCCAAAAGTGAAGAGGAAGTTCTCTTTTCAACAAAATCCAACAGTCGCTGAGCCGGAGCTGTTTGCTTTCTGCCTGCAACTTCACAAGCCTTTTTCTCAATCTCCATTTGAAAATACATTCCTGCTAAAGCACCATATCTGGCATAGGATTTAAAATCCCCTTCTTCAACGGCTACTACAATGCCAGAGTTTGCAAACTTCGAATCCCTCCGGGAAGGGCTCATTCCATTTACCACAATTTCACCGGGTGCTGTTGCCGCTGGTACAATGAAACCTCCCGGGCACATGCAAAAAGAAAACACACCTCTCTCCCTGCCCTCTACCTTGGCTTGATGAACAAGAGCATAGGAAGATGCCGGCAAGTAAGATCCGCGCTCAACGGAACAGTGATACTGTATTCTGTCCACCAGACTTTGTTGATGCTCAACCCTAACACCTAATGCAAAAGGTTTTGCTTCAATTAAAATGTTTCGAGAATGGAGAAGTTCAAAAATATCTCGGGCAGAATGACCTGTTGCCAGGATTACAGCTTCCCCTTCTATCTTGTCTCCCTGATCGGTGACCACACCTCTCATTTCATCACTATCAAGAATGAAGTCGGCAACTTTTGTGTTGAAATGAATCTCTCCACCAGCCAGCTTAATACTTTCACGCAAAGCTTCGACCAGCTTGGGAAGTTTGTTGGTACCTATATGAGGATGTGCATCGAATAAAATTTCCTCTGTGGCACCGTGAGCAACCATGATCTCCAATATCCGTCTGATGTCGCCTCTCTTTTTTGATCGGGTATAAAGTTTTCCATCGGAGTAAGTTCCTGCACCACCTTCGCCAAAACAATAATTAGATTCCGGATTTACGATGTGCTCTTTATTGATCGCAGCAATATCGCGCCTGCGCGCCTGAACATCCTTTCCACGTTCGAGCACAATGGGCTTAATGCCCAACTCAATCAATCGAAGTGCAGCAAAAAGTCCGGCAGGACCAGAGCCTACGATGATTACCTTACTTGCCTTGCTGACATCCTGGTAATCTTTTTTAAAGTTCTGAGTGGATAGATCATCACTGCCATGAATCAGTTCGACTAAAATTTTGACCTGCACATTGCGACTGCGGGCATCGATAGAGCGTTTCAGCACTCTTGCCTGAACGTTGTCACCATCCTTAATCCTAAGTTTTTGATAAAGGGCTTGTTTGAAGACAGCATCGTCAAATGCTTCTTGCGGAGAGAGCGAAATTTCTATAGTCTTATTCATAGGAAAGGTAGTTATCCTTTCAATTTAGGGCATCTCTAAAAACCTGGCCTTTGACCACCTCATCCCCGCCTGTCCGGCAGGCAGGGATGACCCGATAAAAGGCATAAATCTTTATGTTCATGTTCCCCTTTTTAAAATCCCATTTTATACTATCCTCCAAAAGGAGAAGGTCAAAAGGAGTTTTTAGAGATGCTCTTTATTAATACTGGCAATAGGCTAAAAGGTTATCAACGAAACGGGTATGTTACCCTACCACTCGCTTGTAACCTGCCGCTCAAGCTTACTATTACTTTACCTTCTACCATCAAATGACATTGAATAGCCAAAGGTAAGACCGAACCGGAACGTATGAGAAAATTTGTCCGTTTCCAATGAACGAAATACATCTTCATACATGAGCTCAATATCAGAGAAACGGTAACCCAATCCATACCCCACAAAAGCATCCATTGTAAAACCATTACCATTATTTCTTTCCATCAATCGGGCGCCTAACAAAGCTCCATACTCAAATCGTTGCTCCGATGCACTGGCGGTTATTAAGGTAGGTGATTTCACAAAGGAAACATTGGCAAAATATCCTAAGTTGACAAACCTAACTTCGTGTGCAAAATACCACATGCCCACCGGAAGGCTATTATAAAACTTCTGTTTCACGGCCATGCTATAACCTCGCTTGAAAATTATATTTTCTGGTACACCAGAATCAGGGGTAAAAAAAGGATCGCGTATACCTTCAAATTCAAATTCATGACCCAACCTGGATTGATTATAGAATTCAATGCCTAATGGTATTACTCCAATAAAAGCTGAAAATGGGTTAGTGGAGAGTATAACACCTCTGTACTCTGGAAATCGTGGGGTAAAATAATAGAAGCCTTTCTTTACGACACGAGTTGCCGGTGCAAGTGTCTTATTCCGATTGATCAATGAATTAATATCGTTGACTAATGCTTTGTCTTCATAAAATGGTTTGTAGTATCCTGATAAAGTACCGTCTTGTTCATAAATTTCCCAAGTGCCTACACGCAAATCATCTTCAATTTGCCCTTTGGTCTGTAAAGTCCCATTCGGATAAAATCCACGGTAAGTTCCTTTACCTTTCTCAAATTCGCACTCACCTTCCGTTTTTCCATCTTCAAAAAAATATTGCCAATGCCCTTGGTTTTCCCCATCTACAATCAGGCCTTTTACTTTTAATTTTCCACTGTTAAAGTATTCACGATACTCACCAGAACCTTTCGTGTAAGCAATCTCGCTCCTGATTGTTCCATCTTTGTTAAGAGAACTCCAGTAGCCATTTTTTTTTCCTCCTACATACTCACCAGAAGAGCTAACAGAGCCGTCTTCGAAATAATAATTCCACTTGCCCATAGGCTCATCATTTTCGTACTGACCTGAGGATGCTACCGTGCCATTTGAATAGTAATATTTCCACTCTCCATTTTTCTTTCCATTGACAAAGTCTCCTTCTCCATTTAGAAGTCCATCTTCAGCAAAGTACCGCCAGTGACCTACATTACGCGATCCAGCTTTAGGGCCTTCCGCCAATACTTTACCTGAATGATAGTATTCTATGTACCGTCCGTAATCGTCTACATATTCAATTTCACCACGCAGGGTGCCATCTTCAAAATAAGTTTTCCAAAGTCCATTACGTTTATTATCTGAAAATCCTCCCAGTTCTTTAAGATCACCACTTTCATAATAAATTCTCCATTCTCCAATTTTATTTTTACCGTCAATAGTGCCTTCCATACTTTTAGATCCACTCTCATAAAAATATTCCCATCTTCCGTAATTGGAGTTTTGCCGAAGGATGCCTCGCATTTTCAGGTTTCCGGTTTCAAAATAAAACTCCCACATTCCGGTAGTCTCATTGTTCACGAACTGTCCTTTGGATTCAATATTCCCGTTTAAAAAATAAGAGATGTAACGGCCTTGCAAAATATTCTGAATGGTATCCCTGACCTGATAGATTTCCTTCAGGTTTTTTTTTGCAGCATCGTGATAAATGAAGCGTGTGATGCCTTGGGAGAAAGCATTCAAGGACAGACAAACCATCACTAACAATATCCCAACTAACTTCTTCACAGCTAAAATATAAACCGTATAAAGGGCATCTCTAAAAACCTTGCCTTTGACCACCTCATCCTCAATCCTTCTCCAAAAAGAGAAGGTCAAAAGGAGCTTTTAGAGATGCCCTAAAGTTAATTAGATTTAGGGGATTAGCTATGTGCTGAAAAAGCTTTCATAACACCAGCCTTACCCCATTCAGCCTTCTCCGTTTCCGACCATAAGTCGGGGAAGAACATAATCTTTTGGAACCGGGGAGGTAAGTATTTTTGCCAGTTGGTACCTCCGGTTGCTTTTATGTCTTCCGGAGCTTTCTGCAAATAGCGTCCTGCCGATTTAAGATGAGCGAGTGGCCAAAGTACATTTGCCAGTTGATCAAATTCCCGTAGTCGCGTAATCACTTCTTTTGATGTGGAGAAATATCTTGCAAAAATTTGCTTCAGATTTTTATCCCGATATTTCAT
>JANOLM010000052.1:0-5731 GCA_031419815.1 Bacteroidia bacterium | reverse complement strand
CAGAAATTTGAATTTAGTCTAATCCTTAAAAATACAGATCTGCTAACAGAGATCATTTTTCCTGACTTGGAGCCCTTTGTTCCAGGAAAAATTCAAGGCGAGTTTGATAGTGAATTGAATGTATTTAATCTGGAGATAGGGTTAGCAAGGATGAAGTATGCTTCAGCAGCAGTTGATTCAATATCGTTAAAAGTAAACTCTGATGAGGCGGCCTTGAACTATAAGCTGAGCCTGAAGAATGTAAGGTTTGATACGCTGCTCATTGATGCTCTTTATGTAACAGGAAAAGTAGCGCATGACTCCATTCAAACCACTTTAATAGTCATGGATTCACTAACTGATGGGAAATACCTATTGGGTGGTATTATCAGCAGTCTTGACAATGGATTTCGATTTCATTTTAATCCCGATCAGGTCATACTAAACTATCAGAAGTGGGAAGTTCCCATTGATAATTACGTTCAACTTGGAAATAACTTAGTGCAAACAAATAATTTTTCTTTGTCGCGGGAAAAAGAAAAAGTAGCGGTGCTTACTTCTGCCGATTCCTCAGTCGTGTTCCTGTTTGAGCGATTCCAAATAGCTAATCTCACAAAAATTATAGCAGGTATGGTGCCCGCCAGTGGCGAATTGAATGGTGATTTGAAATTCACAACGTTGGATAAAGGAGAGTTCAACTCAAAACTTAAGATAAGCAAATTAGTAATCTTAGATAAAACATGGGGCAATGCTTTAGTATCCATCGATCATACTGCGGCCACGTATAACTTGAATTTAAGTATTGAAGGTGATAGTGTGAACGTGCAGAGTACTGGCGAATACAACACAGAACCTTTGATGCCAGAGTTTAAGATTAATGTAGAAGTTTCGCCATTTAATCTGGCTTTACTTGAGCCTCTTTCTTTTGGGCAATTAAAAGGGGTAAAGGGTTTGATGGTGGGTAGTTTACTGCTTACCGGAAGCCGGGATAAACCATCTATCCGTGGAAAACTCTCTTTTAACAATGCGGTTTTTATTTCGACCTATTTAAATAATTCATTCTCCTTACAAAAGGAAAATGTTTCATTTCAAGAAAGTGGCATCGTATTTAGCAATTTCAAAATGCGTGATGAAAAAGGTAATGTAGCAGAAGTGAAAGGCTCTATTCTTACGGAGGCTTATAAAAAATTTGATTTCGACCTGAGAATAATAGCCAAGGAATTTCAACTACTCAACACCAGAAAAAATGACAATGAGTTGTATTATGGATTATTAAAAGTAAATACTAACGCTACGATCACAGGAGATAGTAACGAACCAAAAATTGAGATGACAGCAAGTTTAAGTGATGACAGTGAGATAACGTATGTTGTTCCCCAGGTTGAAAAAAATATACTAGAGCAAAAGGGCATTGTACAATTTATAGATAGGGATGCCGTGATTGATCCGTTCCTTGCCAACCTTCAGCTTCAAGATACAACGTATGGTGTATTTGGTGGTCTAAACCTTTCTGCCAACATTGAACTTAATGATAAGGCAGTACTGAATATTATCATTGATCCATTAACGGGCGACAAACTTTCCGTGAGAGGTAATTCCACCCTTGTACTGGATATGAATGCTTCAGGTAATGTGAATCTAAGTGGGCGATATGAGATAACAAAGGGCTCCTATAATTTTACTTTTTACAACCTTGTAAAGCGGGAGTTTATGATAGAGAAGGGAGGCTCTATTACATGGTCAGGCGATCCGTTAAATGCTGCCTTGGATATTCGTGCCAGTTATCAAGTTGAAACTTCCCCTTTGGATCTGGTCTACAATCAAATCAATACCGCCAATCAAACGGAAGTCAATGCCTATAATCAACGTCTGCCATTTCTTGTTTATTTAAATATAAAAGGAAAACTATTGGTGCCAGAATTATCTTTTGCAATCGATATGCCCGATGATAAACGAAATGTGTTAGGAGGCGCCATCTATGCAAAGCTTCAGGATATTAACACACGAGAGTCTGATTTAAACAAGCAGGTTTTTGCGCTGCTCATACTCAAGCGGTTTATTGCAGAAAATCCTTTTGAAAGTCAGGCAACTTCCAGTATTAGTAACACCACCAGGGTAAGCGTAAGTCGTTTGCTTTCTGAGCAACTTAACCGTCTGTCAGAAAAGGTAAGGGGTGTTCAATTAAGTTTCGATTTAAAGTCGTATGAAAATTATTCAGGAGAAGAAGTTCAAGGTCAAACGAAAGTGCAGTTGGGTGTGTCTAAAAATCTTTTTAACAATCGCTTAATGGTAAAGCTCTCCGGTAACGTGGACATTGAGGGTGAAGTGGCAACCGAAGGTGATGTATCCGATTACATCGGTGATCTGGCATTGGAATATAAATTAACAAATGATGGCCGGTTTCGCCTTACCGGTTTTCGAAATAGTAATTACGATATGATTGATGGTGAGTTGACGGAAACAGGTGCCGGGCTATTATACATTAAGGATTATAACACCTTACGTGAACTGTTTATGTCTAATGCAACAGCGAATTAGCCGATATACTACTTTGCTCACTATGTAGGCAACACCTCGTAATTTATCCCGTATGAGTCAACGACTTACACCATCCTATTATCGCGCAATCTATATAGTACTTAGAAGAATACTCTTGTTGTGTGTACGTATTGCAAGTAAAGCATTGTCCTTTGCCTGCTTTCTTTTTCTTATAATAGGATGCACAGGAACTAAATTTTTGAAGGAGGGCGAAACTTTCTATACGGGCGCTGAGATACAGATTGACCCTCAGGGAAAGATTTCAGGTCAGAAAAAAGTAAAATCCAGTTTACAAAATTTAGTAACACCAAAACCAAATTCAACATTTCTGGGATCACGCCCGGCTGTTTGGTTTTACTTCATAGCGGGTGAACCTAAAAAGGAAAAGGGATTTGGATATTTTATTAAAAATAAACTTGGGAGCCCGCCCGTTTTATTAAAAGATGTTGCACCCATTAAAACGGCAAAAATTCTTGAAAGCCAATTGAATAATGATGGATACTTTCGATCTACAGTGAGCCACAAAATTGAGACGAGAGGGAAAAGGAGCAAAGTACTATACACCGTTACACTTCAACAGCCTTACCGGTTAAGGACAATTTCTTTTCTGGTGTTTGATACGGCAAACTCTTCCTTTCTTAAAAAGCTGAAGAAGGAATCTCTGTTAAAGGAGAAGCAGCGTTATAGTCTGGAGCGGCTTCAGGCGGAACAGCAGCGCATTGAAGCCCTCGTACAAAATTTAGGTTTTTATTATTTTGATGATCGTTACTTGCTTTTTGAAGCCGATAGCACCGTTGGTAAAAACGAGATTGATGTTACCTTAACTTTTGAACCTAACATGCCCGACAAAGCAACGCGCATCTATAAAGTCAAAACGGTAAATGTATTCCCTAACTATGTGTTAGGCAACGATAGCATAGCCGTGACCAGCGATACTATAAAAGTAAATGGGTTCAATTACATTGATAATAAGAAAATGTTTCGCCCGGAGATAATTACGGACGTTATCAATCTAAAGCCAGATAGTATTTATAGAATGATTAATCATGATTATTCTTTGAGTCGGCTCATGAGCTTGAAGACGTTTAAGTTTGTCAGTATTAAATTTAGAGACGACAAAACTGATTCTGCAGTTCTTCACGCCAATATCTATCTGACTCCTTTACTTAAAAAGTCTCTGCGATTTCAAGTGCAGGGGGTGTCTAAGTCAAATAATTTTGTTGGGCCTGGCTTTGAAATGATTTTTACGAATAGGAATTTTTTGCGAGGGGCGGAGATGTGGAGAGTTAAGGTAAACGGTGCTTATGAATCGCAGATTAGCAGGCAGCAAGCAGGTGCTTTAAACTCAATTGAATTTGGGGCGGAGTCTGGTTTATCTATTCCCCGGTTTATTACCCCTTTTCGTATGCCATACAGTTCAGCAAAATATCTTCCACAAACACAACTTAAACTTGGCTATAATTTTCAGCAACGTCTCCAATATTTTAGGCTTACTTCCTTTAATGTTGCCTGCGGATATATTTGGCGTGAGACTACGCTTAAAACGCACGAGCTATTTCCCGTGGACGTAAGTTTTGTGAGATCAAGTAAAACTTCTCCTGAATTTGACGCCCTTCTGAAACAAAACCCGATATTGTCTAATTCATTTCAAAATCAGTTCATCATTGGTTCGCGTTACTCCTTTACGCTTAACACCCAAATGCGCGAAGACGTTAAAGGAATATATCGATCAACGGAAGAGAAAAAATCAAACATCTACTTTAATGGGTCAATAGACCTTTCGGGCAATATTCTCAATTTACTGCAATCAACTAATACCTCTAAGGAAGAGCCATTTAAAATGTTTGGCGCCCCGTATTCACAATTTGTAAAAAGCGATATTGATTTTCGGTATTACTTCCAATTCAATAAACAAAGTAAACTGGCGACACGCATTGTGATGGGAGCAGGATATGCGTATGGCAATTCTACAAACTTGCCCTACATTAAACAATTTGCTATTGGGGGTTCTAATAGTTTACGTGCTTTCCCTGCGCGCTCTGTTGGACCAGGCACGTATAATGTTCGAACGGACACTGCCATTAGTATGACTACGTATTTTATTGATCAGCGGGGAGATATAAAATTGGAAGCAAATATTGAATATCGTTTTGATATACTAAAGGCATTAAAGGGAGCTGTTTTTTTTGATGCCGGTAACATTTGGCTTCTGAAGGAAGATGAGTTGAGGAAAGGTGGCAAATTTAACAAAGACACTTTTTTAAATGAAATTGCTGCGGGCACCGGGGTAGGCATTCGTTATGATTTCAACTTTTTTATTTTGCGCTTTGATGTGGCGTTTCCGGTCAGGAAGCCTTTCTTACTTGAATCGAACCGATGGGTAATAGATGAAATCGACTTTGGCAGTAAAGATTGGAGAAGAAAGAATCTGATTTTAAATATCGCCATTGGTTATCCATTCTGATAGAAGCTCCTATAAAACTGAGTGCAAGTTTTCCGGGAACAGCCGCACACCGATTGCTGACCGCACCAGTGAGATAGTTATTGAAAATGCTGGTTGATCTTTTCCGAATGTTACTGTGGATTTTATAGTACACATTGTGCCTCCGTGGGCAATTGCCTATACATGTTTTTTTTGCAAAGGAACGAATTGAAGAACGGGTTAAACTTTAATACTGCGGCACGGCTTTATCTTCAATTAATGGGGAGAGACTATGCCGATCGGGTGCATTTCAAAAAAAAGACGAGGTATAAATTTCCAAACTAAAATTTCGCCCCGATGGGGCTATGAATTTAATAATACGAATGTGTTTCTACCAAAATGTCGTTCCACCGCAACTTCAAAGCCCCATCGGGGCGACATGTTGGTAGAAAAGAAATAATAGGAATCGACATAGCCCCATCGGGGCGAAATTATAATCGCTTCTTTTTGAAATGCACCCTCCTTATCTTTTTCTTTTGGGAAAGAGCAGGTTTTGAAGGTAATGTTTTTAAACAACCATGAATATTTTAAAGTTAAATGTATGATAACCGAATTGAAAGATACTCCTAATACCATGGTGGCTTTCCGGGCTACCCATGACGTAACCAAAGAAGACTTTGATATAATTGTACTTCCGGCTGTAGACGAATTAGTGCAGCGCACCGATAAACTTAATTATTTGCTAGTTGTGGACACTCAACTTAAAAATTTTACGATCGGTGCCTGGATGAG
>JANOLM010000051.1:0-2833 GCA_031419815.1 Bacteroidia bacterium | reverse complement strand
ATTCGATTAAATTTGTTTTATGGATATAAAAGAAATCAAAAAGCTAAGTGTTGCAGAACGTATCTCCATAATTGAGGAAATTTGGGAAAGCATAGACAAAGGAGGTCTATCCGTCAGTGATTCTCAAAAACTTGAAGTAAGGGAAAGAGTGGAGCGTTATAAAAATGGCAAAACAAAGTTTTTTACTTGGGACGAAATAAAGGCTGAGCTTAATAAAGCCAGATGAATTATCAGTTACTCGTATCACAGGAGGCACGACTGGATATTTTTGATGCTTTCCTCTGGTATGAAAATCAAAAAGACAATCTGGGTTTTGAATTCGAGTTAGCTTTAGAGGAAGGTTTTCAAAAGATAGTGGTAAGTCCTTTAGCCTTTCAAAAGCAATATGATAATATACACATCCATTTTATAGATCGATTTCCTTATGGAATACATTACCTCATAGATGATGATTTTGTTAGGGTTTTTGGTGTCTTTCATACCCGAAGAGATCCTAGTAAATGGAAAGAGAGATTTCAATAGAAATAAGTAATATGAAATACGTAGCAACCATCGTTCTTCTTTTTTGCGCCATTTATTCTCATGCTCAGTTTGGAGCCTTGAAAGATAAGGTCATCGAGAAAACCAAGAAGCTTGCAAAGGACAAGTCTACATCAGCTGTTGATGCTGAGAGAGACAAATTAGATTCAACGGATTTTAATTATGCCATAACGGTCATCGATAACTCGGGCATGATGAATATCCGCGACAACAATGAGCGACTTGTCAAATCGATGGACGCTGTTTCGAACTTTAGTAAAAATGAATCCGATAAAACTCCCGCACAAAAGTGCCGCAATATTTTGGATCGCGCTGAAAATTTTTACCAGTTAAAGCGTTTTAAGATGGCTGAGGTTTCTTTTCTGGAAGCAAAACTGGCTTATGAAGCGGAAAGTTTAACCACTAATATTAATTATAGTAAGGTGCATGCCGATTTAGGATTGCTCTATGCAACGATGGGCCGCTATAATTCGGCCGATTATTATACTTCTGAGGCACTTTCGATCAGGGAACAAACTTTAGGAAAGGATAGTAAGGCTTACGCCTCTTCTCTCAACAATATAGCCGTGCTTTATCAGGAAACAGCAAGATTTAATGAATCTGAAAATTACTTTGACGAGGCTTTAAAGACTGTTGAGAAGCAATTAGGAAGAGAAACTCAGGAGTACGCCATCGTGCTGAATAATCAGGCTATTCTGTTTGCTGAAATTGGTAGAATTGATCTGGCGGTTCAGAAACTTTCGCAAGCCATTTCTATTCTCGAAAAATTGAATCTCAACTTAAATAACCAGGTGGGCTTTCAATCCAACCTTGCTTTGCTGTATCAGCAAACCGGAAAGTATGCTGAAGCAGAGGCGGTTTATCTGAAACTGGAAAGAAGATTAAAACTGATTGCTGATAACCCATACTATGGTGGGGTTCTGAATTACCTGGGCTTGCTGTACATTCAAATGAATAAAATGGATAAGGTTGAAGATTACTTGAAGCGTGCAGCCGAATTTTATTTAAAGAAATTTAAGGATCAGAATCCTAACTACGCGAAGGTCCTGAATGATCTGGGAAATTTTTATAGAACCCAAGGACGTTTTGATGAGGCCGAGAAGAACCTGACTCAGGCACTATCTATAAGAAGTAATGCTCTGGACACCAACCATCCTGATTATGTGGAATCGCAGGAAGACCTGGGGGTATTGTATTGGAAGAAAGGAGACCTTGTTAAAGCCACCGCCAGTTTTCAAATAGCCATGGACAAGTCAATTGACTTCATCAACCGTTATTTTCCGCCCATGAGCGAAGCAGAGAAGACAAAATATTGGGACGTTTTGCAACCTCGTTTCCAACGCTTCTATAATTTTTGTCTGGATGCAAGCGCAGGCAATCCTTTGTTAGTGCAAGAGATGTATGATTACCAGATGGCTACAAAAGGTTTGTTGCTGAATTCAACTAATAAAATTAAGAAAGCCATTTTCGCAAGTGGCAACAATGAGTTGATCAAAGATTATGTGGCATGGTTGGATAAGAAAGAAACTTTGGCGCGATACTATTCGCTGGCAAAAGAAGATTTGAAAGAGCAGAAAATAGATTTGCAAACGCTTGAAAAAGAGGCAAATGATATGGAACGTTCGTTGTCACAACGCTCTGGTGACTTTTCGCAGGGATATTCAACCGAGAAGATTAGTTACAAGCAAGTGTCATCTGTGCTTGCGGATAACGAAGCACTTGTTGAGTTCATACGTATTCGTTCTTATGATAAAGATTTCACTGCTGATTCTAAGTATGCGGCCTTAGTATTAACAAAAGGAAGTGATCCAAGATTAATTGTGCTCGACAATGGCAATCAACTCGAGACGCGCTATGCGAAATTTTATCGCAATGCCGTGCAACAAAAAATGGCCGATCAATATTCTTACGATCAGTTTTGGGCGCGTATCGAACCAGCATTGACTGGGAAGAAAGTAATTTATATTTCCCCCGATGGAGTCTATAACCAAATCAATCTAAACACACTGAAGAAAACTGACGGTGATTATCTTCTAAATCGATACGACTTATTCATTATCGGAAATTCAAAAGATTTAATTGCCTTGAAAAACCAAAAAGTATCGGCCCCTAAAAAGAATGCCTTTTTACTTGGCTTCCCGGATTATGGTGGTGATGCTGTAGCCGCCTTACCTGGAACGAAGATAGAAATCGAGAACATCGGTAAGATTTTAAAGACAGGTGGATATGTGGTGACACCGTATATGCAAAAGGCCGCCACTGAGGCTATCGTAAAATCGATGAAAGGCCCGGC
>JANOLM010000050.1:0-15578 GCA_031419815.1 Bacteroidia bacterium | reverse complement strand
TTGCATTATTAGCACTTGCAGCCATTTTTGTGCTCACTAGTTTCCTCAGTTCTTGTCCCTTGTACTTGCCGTTTGGCTTAAGCACCTTAAGAAAAAAAACCAATGCAGTTCATTAAACAATATTGGCTGATCGCTACGGGCATCTTGGTGGGTGTATCTGGTGGATATTTATACTGGCAGCAGATAGGGTGTGTAACGGGCACATGTCCCATTACGTCCAGTCCCGTGAACTCATCGCTCTATGGAGCAATGATGGGTGGACTGTTATTCAGCATATTGAAGAAAGAGAAAAAACAAAACACTGAAAAATGAAACCGGAAAAAACTATTCAAAATAACAATGGGACAATTATTGACGTAAGAACACCTGCCGAATTTCAGGAAGGCCATGCTGTCAATTCGATCAACATACCATTGCATGAAATATTGAAGCGACTTGAAGAGATAGGGAAAATGAAAACGCCCTTAATCCTCTGTTGTGCTTCGGGAGGACGTAGCGCGCAGGCTACTTTCTTTTTAACGAGCCATAAAATTGAATGCATCGATGCCGGCTCATGGATGACTGTTCATTCACTTAATCTTACTAGCATCTCTAAAAACTCCGCTTGACCTTCCCTCCTGATAGTAGCGGAAGTAAAGCCAACATTAGGAATGAAATAGTCTTTTATAATACCCGTTAAAAAATTAAAAAAAATATGATTGAGACATTAAAAAAAATATTTGGCATAGGTCCAGGCGTAGATTATTCCCAGCTCATAAAAAACGGGGCAATCATCCTGGACGTTCGCACGAAAAGTGAATATTCCGGAGGTCACATGAAGGGGTCTATCAATATTGCGGTAGATCAATTGAGTAACAATTTATATCGGTTTAAAAATAAAGCTCAACCCCTTATCACGTGTTGCGCTTCTGGGATGCGCAGTTCGACCGCTAAAAATATTTTGAAATCAAATGGCTACACACACGTGTACAATGGTGGAAGCTGGCATACCCTGCAACAAAAAGTCAACTAATAATATGGAGCCGCATTTTTATCACGTTAATATTAACTGGAACAAAGAAAGAAAGGGAATGATGTGTTCTCCAGAACTGAATGCATTTACCAATGGAACAGGCGGGTGCATTGAAGTAGCCACTCCACCAGAATTCCCCAAAGGAATCGCTGGCATCTGGTCTCCCGAACACCTATTCACTGCTGCGGTGAGTAGTTGTCTCATGACTACCTTTTTGTCAATAGCAGAAAATTCAAAGCTTGAATTCACTGCTTTTAGTTGTGAGTCGGAAGGGAAATTGGAACAAGTAGAGGGGAAATTTATTATGTCAGAAATCATTCTCACACCTACCGTAACAATCCTTCATGAAAAAGACCGCGCGCGGGCGGAAAAGGTGTTAGAAAAATCAGAATCAGCTTGCCTCATTTCAAATTCCATCAAATCAAAAGTGATTATGAAACCTGTGATTGAAGTTGTAGCAAAAAAAGTAATCCAGCTTATCTAAACGACATTGACTTCTTTAGTTGGAGCGACTGGGTGAGGTTATAAAGAGGAGGTTAAGCAAACGAAATTAAATTTTATGGCAGTTGGATCTTTTCCAGAAATTATAAAAAGTGAAACCCCGACACTAGTTGATTTTTCTGCTGAATGGTGTGGGCCTTGCAAAATGATGAAACCCATTCTCGAAGAATTGAAACACAAAATGGGTGATCACATAAAAATCATGAAAATTGATGTAGACAAAAATCCAGCTTTAGCCGCTTCCTATCAGGTCAAAAGTGTTCCTACTTTGATGCTTTTCAAAAATGGAGAATTGAAATGGAGGCAGTCGGGAGTTGTACCCACTGAGCAATTAAAAATAGAGATTGGACGATTAAAATAAGCTGAAAAAGAAGAGCCTTTCGATTGTTTGACACTCTAAATGGCCTAAAACCTGAATCGACCGTTCACAAAAATTAACAAAATAAATTAACCAGATTGTAAACTTATGGCATAACCTTAGCGTTAATTAATTCAGTTTACAGGTTATATTTATAAAAGAAAATGCCCCCTCTGGTTTCATAGTCAGTACGGGGCATTTTCCTATTAAAACATTTTAAACCCTATCATAATGAAAAAAGTATTTTATTCTATTCTAGTTTTGATTGTCATCTCTACCATAGTATTGGTGGCGCAAGAAAAACCAAAAAGTCCCAAAGAAACAGTGAAAGGTGCTGTTGATGGTGTCAATGTTGAAATTGTTTATTGTAAACCTTCTGCCCGCGGGAGAAAAATGTTAGGAGAGAAAGAACCCTATGGACAGGTGTGGCGCACAGGAGCTAATAAGGCTACGTCTATCGAGTTTGATAAGAATGTAAAAATTGAAGGCAAAGATTTAGCTAAAGGAAAATATGAATTGTTCACGATTCCAGGAGAAAAGGAGTGGACGATTATTATTCAAAAATTTGGCAATCAGTCTGGCGCATTTGATTACAAAGAATCCAATGATGTTTTAAGAGTAACTGTGAAAGCAGGTAAAACACCAGCTTTTGTTGAGACTTTCTCCATTACGGTAGAAAAAGAGGGTGTTAATTTGCAATGGGAAAACACCGCGGTTTCTTTTAAAGTTAAAGGAGCTTAATTTATAAAATCCATAAATTCAAAGCCAGGTTAGCGCCTGGCTTTTTTTTTTGGCTAGAATCAACTAGTTTCCAAAAGATTTATCACATGGAAATTCTTGGAAGATATGATCGCGTTGATTTGCCAGACCTTGGTATTTCTAATATTCACGCTAAAATTGATACAGGGGCTTATACGTGCAGTCTCCATTGTTCAAGGTCCGCAGTTATAGATGGAAAATTGGAATTTATCCTTCTTGACGAAGAGCATCCTGAATTCACTGGAATGAAATTTGTGTTCAAAAAGTTTGGACAGCGCGAAATAAAAAATTCATTTGGCGAGGCCGAATTAAGGTTTGTCATTAAAACTAAGATCCGAATTTTTAAGCGCTTAATTCATGCGGAATTTTCGCTCAGCAACCGTGGCAATTTAAAGTTTCCGGTATTGCTGGGTAGGAAAATACTTCGGCAGCGTTTTTTGATTGACGTAACAAAAAAAGATCTATCTTTTAAAAGTAAAAAATCAGGCGCATGAACATCGCCATACTATCCCGCAACTCAAAACTCTACTCTACTCAACGGCTGAAGGAAGCCGGTGAAAAACGAGGTCATAAGGTGGAGATCATTGATCACATGAAATGCATGCTGCTCATCGAAAAGAAAAACCCTATGGTGTGGTACAATGGCCGCAAGCTTGATTATTTCGATGCGATTATTCCCCGGATCGGTGCTTCTGTTACCTTCTATGGTGCTGCGGTGGTTCGCCAGTTTGAAATGATGAAAGTATTTACGGCCGTGGAGTCCCAGGCGCTGATCCGTTCCCGTGACAAGCTAAGAAGTATGCAAATACTTTCGCGTGCAGGACTGGGCTTACCTAAAACTATTTTTATGGATTACTCCAAAGACACAGAAGGAGTAATCGAAGCCGTAGGTGGCGCACCGGTAGTCATCAAATTATTGGAAGGGACACAAGGACTTGGTGTAGTATTGGCCGAAAATAAAAAAGCTGCTCAATCTGTTATTGAAGCCTTTCATGGAGTGAAAGCCAGAATCATAGTTCAGGAATTTATTAAAGAAGCAGAAGGCGCAGACATAAGAGCCTTTGTTGTAAACGGTGAAGTAGTAGGTGCTATGAGAAGACAAGCCCGCGATGGCGAGTTCCGTTCAAACTTACATAGGG
The DNA here is from genome assembly GCA_031419815.1 of Bacteroidia bacterium. Lineage (GTDB taxonomy): Bacteria > Bacteroidota > Bacteroidia > Cytophagales > Cyclobacteriaceae > ELB16-189. The sequence continues at coordinate 11,809 of JANOLM010000050.1, read as the reverse complement.
GTGGCCATGCAACCGTTATAAAACTTGATCGTCATGAAAAGCATTCTGCTATAACAGCAGCCAAAAAAATGGGTCTTGGAATAGGTGGCGTAGATATGCTTCCTTCCAAACGCGGCCCGCTCATCATAGAAGTAAACTCCTCTCCTGGCCTTGAAGGCATTGAAAGCGCAACTAAAGTCGACATCGCAGGAAAGATTATTCAATACCTCGAAAATAATGCAGGGAAGAAGAGAATTCAGAAAGACATTATCAACGCATGACTATTTCGAATTTAAAGTTTCGAGCTTAAAGTTTCGAGTTTCAACTATGAGCCTAAACTTGAAACTTGATTCAAACTCGAAATTCAGAACTCAAAACCCGAAACTCGAAACATGAAACAAGTTCTAATAGCCGACCACGAAATCCACCCTGGTGAATTTAAGGAAATCAATATCAATATTGCCCGACTGCCTTCGCGCACCCAGATCGATACACCCATTTACGTTTATCGTGGCTTAGAAGATGGACCGGTGTTGGCACTCACAGCAGGCATGCATGGTGACGAGATCAACGGAATGGAAATCGTAAGAAGAATACTGGATGGTGGGCATCATCGCGTGAAGCGAGGCACGGTATTGTGTATGCCCGTGATTAATGTATATGGCTTTCTCAATTACTCACGCGAAGTGCCTGATGGAAAAGATATCAACCGTTCTTTTCCTGGAAGTAAAACAGGTTCACTGGCATCACGGGTTGCCTATCACATGACGCACGACATAATTCCCTTCATTGATTATGGTGTGGACTTTCATACGGGAGGCGCCATGCGCACAAACTATCCGCAAGTGCGGTGTGTGATGCAAGATGCTACCAATGCAGAATTGGCCCGTGCTTTTCACGCACCCTTTACTATTGACGCCCCTTTTAGACCACATTCTCTCAGACAAACAGCCGCCAAAAAAAACAAGCACATTATTGTCTATGAAGGCGGTGAATCCGTTCGCTTCGATCAACAGGCTATAGAAGAAGGATTCAATGGTACACTGCGCCTGATGAAACATTTAAACATGATCGATTGGGCGCCAGCACCAGCCGTTGAAAATAAAATTATCTGGAGTTCTTCCTGGGCACGGGCACGAACAGCCGGCTTATTTCTTGCCGGAATTAAATGCGGAGACTTTATTCACAAGAATCAAACAGTAGGAACACTAACAGATCCTTTCGGGGAATTCAAAGAACAAATCAAATCGCCATCAACTGGTTATGTAGTTGGCCTGAACAACAATCCTGTTGTCAATGCTGGTGATGCACTCATTCATATTGGCCAGGATAATTTTTGCAAGATTGGAGCGACCGGGGAAGAGTAACTGGCATAACTACCTTACCCTAGATGTAGAACCAGACTACTCATTCAACTATTAAATCATTGTAGACTGGTATATTTAAGCCATCTCTACATCGCTTTTATGGTTTCCGGATCTTCAGTCAGATTCAAAATAGTAATAACACTTTCATTCATACTGATTAGTCTCTGCTCCTTTGGTCAGGAGAAAGTTACCGTCATTGGTACTGTAATAGATGCTGAAACCAACTTGCCAATTCCTTATGTCAATGTATTCTTCAACAATACTACGCTTGGTGCAGCCACTGATTCTACCGGCAAGTATCGCATGTACAATGTGCCTATTGAATTTAGGGAGTTAATTGCTTCTTCCATTGGATATACCACCCTAAAGGTCAACCTCAATCTACAACCTCGCAAAATTCTCACGGTTGACTTTAGGATGCTTCCAGACCGAAGGATGCTATCCACGGTAGTGATTCATGCAAACAGAAACGAAGAAGGACGCACCTGGAATAAAAATTACAAACTCTTTAAAGATATATTTCTTGGATCAACCCGTAACAGTCTTCAAACCGAAATTATAAATCCAAATGTTTTAAGTTTCAAAGCTGGAGAAAAGCCTGGTGATATTATTGCCACTGCCGACTTGCCGATAGAGGTTGAAAATCGTTCACTTGGTTATAAACTTTTTGTTACACTCGAAGAGTTTAACACGTCATCCAAATCATACAACATGCTTATTACTACGCGGTTTGATACACTAACATCCAAAGGCCAGAAGGAAAGGCTACGATGGCAGCAAAACCGGATAACAACCTACAAGGGCTCACAGCGGCATTTGTTTAAATCAATTATGGATGGCCGATACCTGGAAGAGGAATTCCGAATTTATCAGAGAAAAACGGACTTTGATATCTCGGAATTGAAATCCACAATTGTAATAAGTGACGTGCCCGCTTTGATTTCAGATATATATGTCGATACCATTAAAAGAGGAGATGCAATTCTAAAAAAGGGTTTATATCAGATTAATTACCTGAATAAGGTGGCACCAAAAAACCAACGAATTCTTCCCGATTATCCATTTGCAGTTTCGTGGATTCATGTAAAAGATGCATTTCTCACATTGGCCCCCAATGGTGAGCCTGTTGTGCCGACCAATTTTGTGAGAGCTGGAGACATGAATGCGCATAGAGTCGCGGATTTACTTCCGCATAATTTCAGTCCGGTAGCCGAAGAAACTTCTCTCGCCTTATCTAAAAAAACTGAACTGCTATCCGTTATCGGAACAGTTAAAGATGAAAATGATAATCTTCTTGTTGGAGTTGAAGTCTTTGTCAATAATGGTCTAACACATACCTCCACCAATGCATGGGGGCAGTTTGTCATAAGCGATCTGCATCCCGGTCGATACCCCATTGGGTTTACCTATGGCGACATGAAACAACTGCTAATGATTATTGATCTGGCCGGTGAAGATGAAGAAATATCTGTAGTGCTGAAAGAAAAAATTAAACACTCGTCATTTCCGAAAAGGGATGATCAATGGGAAACCTATAAAGATCTCTTTGAACGTAAATTAGTCCAGCAAAAAGAACCTCTTGTCGGTAAGTTTTACGTAACAAATCCTTATGTATTACACTTTAAAAAATCCAAAAAAAGAATTGATGTTGAAGCATCTGCACCGCTTGTTATCGAAAACACTGCCATGGGCTATCAATGGAAGTATTTCATGGATAGTGCATACTTAATAAGAAAGAAAGGAGCTTATCGTTTGGCCATTAACGGACTGGTTAAGATGGATACCTTAAAGGCTGACCTAAAAATTGGGTTTCACCGCTGGCAGGCCAACCGCTTCGATGAATACGAGGGCTCCTGGAATAGTTTTACCAAATCATTAATTGAGGGCCGGGTTGAAGACGAAGGTTTTAAAACGTATCAACTCAAAAAATCAGTAAGCAAAAAAAGGCCAAAGTTTAAAAGATTAATCGGTCACGACCTTGTATCCATACATCCTGATTCGCTATTGATAGGCCAAGGTGAAAAATTCTATTTGAAAGTTCCGAAAGGATTGGAAATTCATTACAACGACAAAACAGGCGAGCAGAAATTCTACAAGGGATTTTCAAAACAAGTGATACGGATCACATCCGACTCTTCCCAAATTTCCATTTCCCCTAATGGGGTCATCGCGCCAAAAGATTTAAGTATTGCTGGACTTAAAGACGAGTTTCTCAAACGAGTTCCTGTCGATTTTAAAGTGCCTTACGGAAAAATTACAGACCCTAATGTAAAAGTGTTTGTAAAGGAATCGAATCTAAAATCTATTAAAAACCTGCTGGAGAAGACGTATATCCAAACGGATAAACCTTACTACTATCCTGGAGATACCATTTGGTTAAAGGCATACATGAAATACGCTAATCTGAATTATCAGGATTCATTGAGCAGAGTTCTTTACATGGACTTGGTTGATCCACAAAACAGAATTATAGCCAATAGAATATTAAAGATCACAGAAAGTCAGGCCTGGGGAGATTTTGTTTTGGCCACCGAGATGCCTGCTGGGAATTACTATCTGCGTGCCTACACAAATTGGGGAAGAAATTTCGATGAATTCTTTACAAGACCCATACCTATTATTTTGCGAGAGAATTTTATTGTTTCACAAACTATCGATACGACTTCCCTTGTTCCGAATGGTCTTAACGTTAGCTTCCAATCAAATAAAACCAGTTTCACGACTCGCGATTCTGTTGAGCTTACTCTTCAATTATCAAATGAGCAGGGGCCGGCTAGTTCATCTTTTTCTGTTTCGATAACGGATCAAAGTGCAGTCGCTGATTTGAATGAAATTCCGACCATCGAATCATTGCAAAGTAGGTTCAAAGCAGATGGCTCCAGCATGATCCGATTGAAGTATCCGGTGGAGAGAGGTGTCACACTTTACGGCAAAATACGCGATGCTATCAAAGACGAGCCCTATTCGGTAGCTATTGTCTTATTGCCTGATAAAGGGAGTAACGTTATTAAAACAAAAGGAGCAGATTTCCATCTAACCTTTGATATTGCCGATACCGTTAGTGCCATTATTAAATGTACAGATCAACTTAATTCAATTTTTACTACGGATATGCAAGCAAGAGACACCATCGGTTTCTTCATTCCTCCCGAGCCACTAATCTATAAACTTCATAACAATACTTCATATACACGGACTGCCTTACATTTCGGAAAAAATACAAGAGTCTTACCTGAAGTAATTATAAAAGCTAAAAGAATTACACCTGACAAGCCGAAAGAGAAGACCTTCACTGAGAAAAGGTTGGGTATGCCCAATAAGATAATCGAAGGCGAGGCCGTACTAGACATTCGGAAATCACAAAATCTTATGACTTCACTCACTCACTACATTCCCGATTTTAGTAACACTCAAATTGCAATTCTTCAAACCTCTAACAAAACAGCCTATAGTAAACATGAATATTCTCCTATTAGAGTTTATGAGATGATACTTGATGGCACAAGCATCACCCTTGAAGATTTTAATTTGATCCCTGTATCCTCCATTTCCAGAATTGAACAGTACCTTAATGTGAGTAATGGACTAGGAGGACTCCAGAATATTATTTCAATTTATACTGACGCTATGTTTCCTTTAGTGCCACTTTATGATAAATACCTATTGAGAGGTTATGACATTCCTCTGGCATTCAAAACTCCTGACATCAAGAGTAATTTACCCGACTACAGGTCAACCTTATACTGGAACCCTCACATCAAGACTGATGAAACTGGAAATGCAATCATTTCATTTCGTACCAGCGATGTGGATGGGGTATATAAAGTCACAATTGAGGGGATGACTTCAGAAGGAGAAATTTTTAGATTAATAAAATTGCTAACCGTTATCAAGTAAAGGTTTGCAAAAGGCACACTAAAAATCCGGACAAGGAATAATCAATTTATCTTTCGGTGGCTTGCGCGGATTTCGCGTGCTCCAGGAATACACCAAACTTATTTCATGTGCGCCCCCGCTGGTGGGACCAAGTTTTGAAATGGTGTAATCATAACTATATCCGATGTTGAGAATATCTTTCTCTCCCTTTTGAGTGAACCCAATCAATAACACAATCGATTCATTATTGAAATATCCGTTCACAGGTTTAAAAGGAATACCTCGGTACCAGGTACCTAGAATAATTGGTTCTAGTGTAAAGTACATTCCAAGATCCATCTGATCGAAACTCCCTTGATGGCGATATTGAAGAGCCGGAGCCACACTCCGCTCTTGCTTGCGGGCATAAACGCCATTGCCCATAACACCAGGTTTAAAGAAAAATTTATAACCGGCATGCCCTGATAATTTCATAGGCAACCGACTGTTTTCCCCAATCAATGACTGGTTGGGTTTTGTTAAATGAGTAGCTGCAAAGCCGAGCCATGCACTCTTTGTATAAAATAATCCTCCGGCCCCAATATCAGGAAAGAAGATGCTTTGACCCGAGCCAACAGTTTCGTTAGTCGGGTTCCTGACCTCACCTGTATTGGGATCAAACTGATCGCCAAAGGTGAGCTTGTTGAAATTGACCGATCGATTATAAATAGAAGCCTGAAAGCCAGGGCGAAATGAGAACCCTTTCACTATTTTCAAATCATAAGAATATTGAAGTGTAAGGCTTATCGATTGGAGGCCAAGCACACCTTCGCGGTCGCGGGTTAAGAGGGCACCCACACCACTATTTATGTCTTCAAGATAAAAATCACCGTAAGCAGAAATGGTAGTAAAGTTGGCATCGATAGAAGGCCATTGATTGCGATAGTTCATTCCAACCCTCGCTTGTCCTGTCGATCCAGCGAAAGCTGGGTTAAGATAAAGAGGCGCAGCATAGAACTGAGAAAATTGCGGGTCTTGGGCAGTTACCGGAGTTTGAGATAGCAGCATTAATCCGCAACCCATCATAAGAAGTTTGTACAACAAATTGGGGTATTTTATTTTCTCCATTAAAGCAAATTAAATCCTTTATCAAGACTAAAAAAAATGCAAGGCTATGATTTCCAAAGCTGACAACTTCCTAACGATATTTTCACACAAATTGTATACTTTAGTGTGATTTGGGCGTTTTAAATTTTGAATTATGACCAGCTATAAAAAACTTGCTTTACCAATTCTCCACAATAGCTATCGGGGAGAAGACAAAGTGGGGTTTTAGAGAAGGCCAACACCAGTGACCCACTAAGAAGAATGAATGCGTGCCGTATGAAGTATAAAAATCCACTCGTTTTAATGACTAAGATTGCTGTTACTTTTCTGGTTTTCTTCTCCACTCTTACTGCTTTTTCTCAAAACCTGGCGCAGTCAAACTGGTATTTTGGAAACTCGGTAAACGGCATTCGATTTAACCGATCTAATGGCACACCTTCTTTGGTTAACAATCAGGCAATTCCTTTTGGAACGGGTGGTAGTGCAGTGGCCACCGACCCTTCAACAGCCAACTTACTTTTTTACTCCGATGGCTTAGTTATTTATGATGGCTGTCATTTACAGATGCTAAACGGAGGAGGCCTATCGGGAAATAATTCAGGAAATCAACCGGTTGCCATTTGTCCGGTGCCGGGCCAACCCAATAAGTATTTTGTATTTACCAACTCTGCCAACTTCCTGGCAGGCGGCACGATCAGCCGCAGTGTTGTGGACATGAATTTATTTGGGAACGCAGTTTTTCCTGCTCCTGCTTTTGGGGATGTTGAGAACCCAAAAAATGTAGCGATCCCCGGGCTGACAGGAAGATCGGAAGGGATGATGATTGTGCCTCATACAAATGGCACCGATTATTGGCTTATCACACATCAAAGCAATTCAATTAGTTATTCAGCCACATTGATCAACGCTGCTGCTTATACCGGCACATTCAATACTACAATAACCTCTACAGGCAACCTTCCTCTTTCAATTGCAAATTTTTCTTACCATGCGGGAAGAAGGAAAATGGCCATTGCTCCACAGAGCCCACTTGAAGATGCCATCATTCTTGATTTTAATCCGGCAAACGGAAATTTTACATTCGATCGCTTTATTTTCAATACAGGTTTTGCCAGCGCTGCCAATCAGGAAATATATGATATAGAGTGGAGCTTGACGGGGCAATATCTTTACATCTCCAGGCCAGGGGAAACGGGTGTCAATGCCGATGTTCTGCAATATGATTATTTGAATTCCAATACCTCCACGCCATTAACCCTTATTACATCTGTTTTGGGTACACCGGTGTTCAGAAGTTACGGTTTGCAAATGGCGGCAGACAGTTCTATGTATTTTTTGTATCAAGCTGTTTCGGGAGGTCCATTTTTAGTTGACAAATTCATTAGGACAGATACGATTGCAAGTAGTGTCGTCCGGGTTTCCTTGCCGTTTGGTAATGCGAATTTTGGTGGCCAACAATTCCCATCGTTTTCACCAAAAAATAATATTCCGCTTACGGTAAGTTTCACTACAATTGGTAGTTGCCAAAATACACCCACTTCATTTTTTCCGGTAGTAACACCTGCGGCAGATAGTTTGGTTTGGGATTTTGGTGACGCAACTGGTGTGACTACCGGTTGGAGCCCAATACATACTTATGCAACAGCCCAGACTTTTAACGCCACCCTCACCGCATTTTATCAAGGACAATCGCAGACCGCCACACAACCAGTTAACATTGGAGTCTTTCCTTTGCAACTTAACCTTGTACAAGATACAACGGCTTGCCGCAGTGAATTTCCACCTCCGCGCGGGTCTTCATCGCCAACACAATTCAGCGTAACTGTTAGTGTTCAAGGTGGCACACCTACCTCATACGTCTGGTCCAATGGCGATGTAGGGGCTACGCTTAGACCTGACTCAGCAGGTTATTATTATGTAGTTGTTACAGATGCCTCAGGATGCTCCGCTTATGCTGGCGTGAATGTGAAAGAGTATGAACTGCAAGATGGGCGCGGCAATATTTGGTATTTTGGAAACAAGGCTGGAATTAATTTCAACCCTTTATTTAAAACTCCTCCGGGTCCGGCAGTTGCACTTAGTAGTAGTGCGATGGATGCCCCTGAAGGTTGCGCCATCATCTGCGACAGAAACGGAGACGTGATTTTTTATACCGATGGCGACAAAGTGTATGACAAAACCGATACTCAAATTGATGTTGGTATTGGTGGTGACCCCACTTCATCTCAATCTTCTTTGATTGTTCCGGTGCCGGGAGATGAAACCCTTTACTACATTTTTACTACACAAGCTATAAATGGTACTTCGGCCAATGAACTGCGTTATTCACTTTTTGATCTTAAACAAAATTCAGGAAACGGCCTTGTTGTTAAAAAGAATATTTTACTCTTTGGGAAAAGCACGGAACGGATTACAGCAAGCGGCACATGGTTAATTGCCCATGAATATGGCAACAACACTTTCCGAACCTATCAGATTTCACCGCAAGGAATCGGAGACCCTGTCTACTCAAGCATAGGATCTGACCATTCCTTTAAAACTCAGCAGAACGGAGAAGGTTACATGAAACTAGGACCACGCGATAATCTGGCGGTAGCCATCTCAACACCGGGGACCCAAAACCTTATAGAGCTTTTTCATTTAAATGACACAACAGGGGCAATCAATAACTATCGGAAGATAGACCTTAAAGAACCTAACGGCCAGGTCTACGGAATTGAATTCTCACCGGGAGGAAACAAAATTTTTGCATCGGTAAAAGGAACTCCTAGCCCATCACAGATTTTCGAATATTTTATCGACTCGCTGGAGCAACCGTACTTTAGACAAAAGATTTCGCAGCCTTTCGAACTAGGCGCCATGCAGCTTGGACCGGACGGTCAAATATACGTTGCCATAAATGGCAGCGGTGTACTTGGAACCATCAATGCAAATGAAGATACCACTCAAGTGAGCGCTTATAATCCTAACGGCTTCACTCTGGCTGCTGGAACAACCAGCAGGTTGGGTCTACCTAACTTTATACAAATCATTTCAAATGCTTTTGGAGGCCCATCAATTGAAGTCTCTGGGTTATGTTTTGGACAACCCACACAATTTGTTGGCAATGCAACAGATGCTATTGATAAATTTCAATGGTTTTTTGGCGATGGAGGAAGCGACACCGCAGCAGCACCTGTTCATACCTATGCAGCACCCGGCACCTATACTGTTTCCTTAAGGATAACTAACCGATGTAGCCTCGATACAACCCTTATCCAAAAAGTGTCAATCTTTGCGCCACCACCTAATCCAACTATTCCGGGTGCAATAGCACTATGTACAGGTGTCGTTATCCTGGATGCTAACACTGCAAATCTTCCTAACTTCACCTACAACTGGTCTTCAGGAGACAGCACAAGAACAGTTACCGTTACAGAGCAATCTGTGATTGCTGTTATTATTACAGATACAAATAGTGGCTGTCAATCTACTGCACAGTCGATCGTTGTCGATAACCGGCCACAACTAGATCTTGGCCCTGATGTGAGTATCTGCGAAGATAATTCAACAACTGCGCTCAATGCCCAGAACCCTGGGGCAACTTATCAATGGACCATAAACGGAGTGAATTCCAGCAATTCGCAAGCACAAGCGATAGATGTCACAACACCTGGTGTCTTTACATATGCTGTGACGGTGACAGATCCTATTTCCACATGCACGGTGACGGATGATAAAACATATACCATAAAAGTTTCACCTTCCTTTACACTTACTGGAATCAACCCAACGGGTTGTGGGCTTAGCAATGGTTCCCTTCAACTTAATTTATTAACCTCAATCCCCGCAGCAGGCCCCTACTCGTTCTTTGTTTCCGGTGCCGGAGGATTTAACGATCAACGAATTGATCAGACCGCACCCTCAACAATTAATTATAACAACCCTGCCAGTCTTATTCCGGCCGGTACTTATTCAGGAATTGTTACTGATCAGATTTCCGGGTGTACTATTTCCACTTCGATTGGATTGAGTGACCCAGTTGCATATACACTAACTACTTCAATTGTAGGACAAAATTGCGATCCTGTCACATTAAATGTATCTACTTCAACTGGAGTAATGCTTAACCAATATTCAATAACCAATTCGGGAACAGGACAAGTAACAGGGCCTGTCACACTTTCACCAACTGTGACTAATTTCAATACGGTTCCACCATTGGCCGCTGGTAATTATGTGATCCAGTTAAGGGATGTAGGTGGATGTACTGTTTCTCAAACTGTTCCAGTGACACCAAATCCAGTCCTTGCCGTGACGTATACACCCAACCCATGCGCTACACCAGCAACCATTACAGGATCTGGTGCTACAACATATACTTGGACAGGCCCGGGAATTACAGGTTCGGTAACAGGCTCAACATTGTCCGTTCCAGTTGGGCAAACAGGATTGTTAACCTATAGTGTAACAGCAACGGCTGCAGGTCAATGTCCGGCAACACAAACAGTTGACATTCTTGTTGACCCAGCTGTAGCTGCGAACTTTACACAAAGCGATGCTTGCCAAACAGCCGTTATTTTAACCGCATCCCCTTCAGGAAATTATACATACCGATGGTTCAGGGGTGGAGTTCTTCAACCTGCTTTGTTAGGTTCTCAAGTCGCGGTTGGCCTAATTGAAAATGGTGGCATCTTTAGTGTTACTTTAGTTAACACATTGAATGGATGTACCTATTCCTCTCCTCCCAAAGCTATAGATGTTGTGGGGCCTATCAATGCAAATCTTACCTCCACTCCTGCTTGCCTGGATAACCAACCTTTTACGCTTACTGCTTCTACAACAGCAACTGGTGTTAGCTACGTGTGGTCTTTAATTGGAAAGGTATTGTCACCAGCGGTAACTACACCAACAACAAGTCAAAGTATTGAGGGCACTTACAAAGTAGATATTACTAAATCTGTTTGCACCGCTTCCGCGCAACTTCAGATCATCAGAGCCCCCATACCAGCGGGAAAACTCCCTAATCGGGTTATCATTTGTAATGACCCCGACAACAAAGATCCTAATACTTCAAAGATAGATTTAGACCCAGGTGTTTTCACGGCTTACAATTGGTTAAAAAATGAATTGACCATAAACTATACCAATCAAGTTTACACTGCTGATAGCGAAGGCTTTTATAAAGTGAACTTGACTAACTCATTTGGATGCACTGCCCCTGATGAGACCGAGATTTTAAATCAGTGTATCCCTAAAATCAGCGCACCCACTGCCTTCCGGCCTACGAGCGGTCAGGGCGCTAATAAAGATTTCTTCGTGTTTACCTTCTTCATCACCGATGACTTCCAGGTTTTCATTTACAATCGCTGGGGCGAATTGGTGTTTGAATCTAAAGACAGGAATTTTAGATGGAATGGAGGATATAATAATAATTCGGGTCAACCTTTACCAGGTGGAGCTTACGCTTATGTTATTAAATATGTGAGCGCATTCCGTCCAGAACAGGGTGTGCAGGAAAA